>CAXTLE010000198.1:0-5905 GCA_964244855.1 uncultured Aestuariivirga sp.
GTCCTGACCTCGTCAACCAAAGCGTTATATCCACCAGCGGTCATCGGTACTTTTTCCATGGTCGTCACGTCCAAAAAGGGCAAGGTTTCCCGACCCGCAAAGGGCCAAGCGAAACCAACGCCTGTTCAAGAAAACACCCGGCTTGATGGAGCGAACTCCCAGCCGGGTATTGCTTAATGTGGCAAAGAATGGGTGATTTTGCAAGGGTGGAGATAGTTGATATCAAAATCCAAATATGATATCATAAATGAACTGGAGAGATCGACATGAGTGCAGTGACAGTTCGCAGATTGCCGGAAGAGACGCATGCTGCAATCAAACGACGTGCCAAGCTGAATGGACGAAGCACAGAGGCAGAGATCAGAGATATCCTTGTAAAAGCGGTCAGTTCCGATCAGAAAAAGGGGTTTGGGACTCAGCTTTATGAGCTTGGTCGAAAGTACGGGGGATTTGATCTCGAAATTCCACCAAGGACAGATCCTGTACACTTTGCAAATTTCGGTGATGATAATAGTTGATACAAATGTCGTATCCGACCCGCTTAGCACCGATCCCGAGCCACGCGTAGAGCGTTGGTTCAATAGCCGCGTAGGCAGTGACCTGTATATCACTGCAATTACGGTTGCTGAATTGATTGCGGGCGCTGAACGACTTCCGCGCGGTCGCCGCCGCGAAGGATTGCTTATATCTATCGAAGAAATTGTAGAGGTTCAGTTTGTTGATCGAATCTTACCCTTTGATACGAAAGCTGCACGACAGTTTGGAAAATTGGCCGCGCTGCTCTGGCGGCAGGGCATGAACTGTAAAATGGCAGATGTACAAACAGCCGCGATAGCGCAATTGCATGGTGCAAGAGTTGCAACCCGTGATATGAAGCCCTTCCGTGCGGCTGGACTGAATGTGATTAATCCGTGGACGGATGAATAATTAAACATCCAAATTACCCCGGACGATAGACCCGCTTTGCTTCCGGGTCATCCATGTCAAATGGTACTGACTTGAGATCGTCCCACAAGGCATCCGGGATTTGGAAATTGGCCCAGTCAATGGTCTGCTGCACGCGTTCGGGCGAAGAAACACCGCAAATTGTTGAAGCGATCAGCGGCGAATGCATCGAGAATTGCAGAGCCGCAGCGCCCATCGGAACTGCGTACTTCGAGCAGAGAGCTTCAACTGCATTTGTGCGGGACTTGATGTCGTCGCCCGCAGGCATATAGGCAAAAAGGGGTGCCTTGGTGGCACCCTTGGCCAGAATGCCGCTGGCATAGGGTGCTGCGTTGATGACGGCGATGTCGCGGGATTTGGCCAGTTCAAACATCTCGGTGGCTTGGCGATTTAACAAGGTGAAACGGTTGTGGCTGATCATCGCGTCGAAATCATAGTCGCGCAGCAGCGGCATCATCACGTCAGTTTTGCCAGCGGCGAGTCCGATGGCTTGGCACAGACCTTGCTCTTTCATGCGGAACAGGGCGTCCAATGCGCCGCCCTTTTTTGTCACGTCTTTCATGTCAGATGCATATTCAGGATCATGCAGATGAAGCAAAGGAATTGACGTCACGCCGAGCGCTTTCAGACTCTCTTCGATCGAGCGTTGCGCCCTGTCGCCGTCGAATTTCATGGTGTTCATGTTGCGGTCGATTTTGGATGAGATCACAAAGCCTTTCGGCAGGCCGCCACGAGCGCGGATCGCATCGCCCATGCGCTGTTCACTTTGGCCCATGCCATAGTTGCGCGAGGTATCGAGGAAGGGGATCGGACCATCGAAGATCGCATCTAGTGTTGCACGGGCGCGGTCTGCTCCAACAGAATAGCCATAGGTGTCGGGCATATCGCCCAAGGCTGTCGTGCCAAAACAGATTGCAGGGATAGTTAGACCTGAGCGGGCGAGTGTTACGGTTTTCTGCGCTGCTGTAGGCATTGCGATGCTCTCCTGATTACTTGAAGTAATCCTGTAATGGTCTGACAGTAATCGTATCTGCCTTGTGGGCCGCGATAGCTTTTGTGGCGGAGATGATGCCGGGCAGGGTGGTGTAATAGGGGACTTTTTGCATCACGGCAGTTTGGCGGATCGACTTTGAGTCGGATTCCGATGAACGCGTTTCCGTGGTGTTGAGCACCAGCTGAATATCGCCGTTCTTGATCGCATCCACGACATGCGGGCGACCTTCGAGGACCTTGTTGATCTTGGATGAAGGCACGCCCTTTGATTCAAAGAACGCATGATTGCCGCCTGTGGCCTTGATGTGGAAGCCGAGTTCGACGAGCTTTTTGATCGAGGGCAGAACCTTGGCGCGGTCGGCTTCTTTTACTGATACGAACACAGTTCCGGATTTGGGAATGCGCATGCCTGCGCCGAGTTGGGCTTTTGCAAATGCCATGTCGTAACTTTTGTCGAGGCCCATGACTTCGCCAGTGGAGCGCATTTCGGGGCCGAGCAAAACGTCAACGCCGGGAAAGCGGTTGAAGGGGAAGACGGCTTCCTTCACTGCGACATGATTCAACTTTTTGGTTTTCAGTTTGAAGTCCGCGAGCTTTTCGCCGGCCATAACGCGGGCTGCGATTTTTGCAACGGGTTCGCCGATCACCTTGGCAACAAACGGCACAGTGCGGGAAGCGCGGGGGTTCACTTCGAGAATGTAGACGACATCGTCTTTGACAGCGAACTGAACATTCATCAGGCCAACAACGTTTAATGCGAGTGCCAGTTTTTTCGATTGTACTTCCAGTTCGGCGATGATCGCGGGCTTCAGCGAGTAGGGTGGCAGTGAGCAAGCCGAGTCGCCGGAGTGCACGCCCGCTTCTTCGATATGCTCCATCACGCCTGCGATGAATACGTCGGTGCCATCGCAAATGCAGTCAACATCAACTTCGATGGCATTCGACAAATAGGAGTCGATCAACACGGGCGAGTCACCGGAGACGACAACGGCTTCGGTGATATAGCGCTGCAACTGCGCATCATCCCTGACGATTTCCATGGCGCGGCCACCCAGCACATAAGATGGGCGGATGACGACCGGATAGCCGATTTTCCGGGCGATCTTTTTGGCTTCCGCAGCTGAGTAGGCCATGCCGTTTTCAGGTTGGCGCAATTTGATTTTTCGAACCAGCTTGGAAAAGCGGTCACGGTCTTCGGCGAGGTCGATGGCGTCCGGTGTGGTGCCGAGGATGGGAACACCTGCGTCTTCGAGGGCTTGCGCCAGCTTTAACGGAGTTTGCCCACCGAATTGTACGATCACACCATGCAAGGTGCCCTTGCGTTTTTCGGCGTGGATGATTTCGAGTACATCTTCGACGGTCAAAGGTTCGAAATAGAGGCGATCCGAAGTGTCGTAGTCCGTCGATACTGTTTCCGGATTGCAGTTGACCATGATCGATTCATAGCCTGCGTCATGAAGGGCAAAACAGGCATGGCAACAGCAATAGTCAAACTCGATGCCTTGGCCAATGCGGTTTGGTCCGCCGCCGAGGATGATAACTTTTTTCTTGTCACTCACCTGCGCTTCGTTGCCGTGGCCGCCTGCGAGTCCGGTTTCATAGGTCGAATACATATAGGCCGTGGGCGAGGCGAATTCGGCGGCGCAGGTGTCGATACGTTTGTAGACCGGGCGCACTTTGAGTTTGCGGCGATGGGCTGAGACCCGGGCTTCCTTGATGCCAACGAGTTCACCCAAGCGCTTGTCTGAAAAGCCCATGGCTTTCAGACTGCGCATGTTCACAGCGTCGTTGGGCAAGCCTTTCGCGCGGATGGTGGCTTCCATCTGGACCAGTTCTTCGATCTGGCGCAGGAACCAGGGTTCATATTTGCACGATTCATAAATTTGCGAAACGGTGGCACCATGACGGAAGGCTTGTGCTATTTTGAGCAGACGATCTGGCGTGGCGAGACCCAAGGCGGCGCGGATTGCATTCTTGTCATCACCTTCTCCGATGCCGGGGATAGCGATTTCGTTCATGCCGGAAAGTCCGGTTTCCAAACCGCGCAGGGCTTTCTGGAATGACTCCTGGAACGTCCGACCAATGGCCATGACTTCGCCGACGGATTTCATGGCGGTGCCGAGATAGGGCAGTGCGCCGGGGAATTTCTCGAAGGTGAAGCGCGGAATTTTTGTGACGACGTAATCAATTGTCGGCTCGAAGCTCGCAGGCATGGCACCGCCGGTGATGTCGTTGCCTAGTTCGTCGAGCGTATAGCCGACGGCCAGTTTCGCTGCGATTTTTGCAATCGGGAATCCGGTGGCCTTTGAAGCGAGGGCCGACGAACGCGAGACGCGTGGGTTCATTTCGATGACGACCAAGCGACCGTCCACGGGGTTTACGGCGAATTGCACGTTTGATCCGCCGGTTTCGATTCCGATTTCACGCAGCACTGCAATCGAGGCATTGCGCATGATCTGGTATTCTTTGTCGGTGAGAGTCAGGGCAGGGGCCACGGTGATGGAGTCACCGGTGTGCACGCCCATGGGGTCGATATTCTCAATCGAACAGATGATGATGCAATTGTCAGCGGTGTCGCGCACCACTTCCATTTCATATTCTTTCCAGCCCAAAACTGACTCTTCGATCAGCACTTCAGCGGTGGGTGAGGCATCGAGTCCGGTTTCGACGATGTTGAAAAATTCATCGCGGTTATAGGCAATGCCGCCGCCGGTGCCACCCAATGTGAATGAAGGACGAATGATGCAGGGCAGCCCGATGGCCAGCATGCCTTCGTAGGCTTCGACCATGGCGCGGTCGCGGTATTTTTTCTGGCGCTCAGGTTCGCCGTCTGCCCAACTCTTCTCGAAGGCGTCGAGATCAATGCTTTCGGTTTTCAGTTTGGCGTAGAGTTCTTTGTCTTTGTCTTTTTCGACGGAGGCATTGGCCAGTTTCGAGCGCGGTGACTCAAGACCGATCTTGGTCATGGCGTCGCGGAACAATTCACGATCTTCCGCCTTGTCGATGGCTTCGGCCTTTGCGCCGATGAGTTCGACATTGAATTTTTCGAGGATGCCCATTTTGTTGAGCGAGAGGGCGGTGTTCAGCGCCGTCTGACCGCCCATGGTGGGCAAAATCGCGTCGGGACGTTCTTTTTCGATGATCTTGGCCACCACTTCCGGAGTGATGGGTTCGATGTAGGTGGCATCGGCCAGGTCCGGGTCGGTCATGATGGTGGCCGGATTGGAATTGACGAGGATGACGCGATAACCCTCTTCTTTCAAGGCCTTGACGGCTTGCGTTCCGGAGTAGTCAAACTCGCAAGCCTGCCCGATCACAATAGGCCCCGCCCCGATGATGAGGATGGATTTGATATCTGTACGTTTTGGCATGTGGGATCCCGATTTGGGGTGTCCTAGCGGATGAAGGGCACGATTCCAACCCCGTTTTGAACAATGAGTGATTTGTGCTTGAATTCATTGAACAATCATATTTTTTTACTGTAATAGGAAATTAGCACTTGACACCGCGCGGTCTTTCGGCTATTTCTTGTCATACTCCAGAAATGGGTCGCCACTTCTTCCCCTGCCAACGCCAGTTTTGTTGCGATTATGAAAGCGGTAGTTGGGGAGCGAACCTGTTTGCTCTATCGATATATGTAATTTATATTGTTACATAAGCAGTCTCGTGCTAAGGCCGTGCCACTGTCAACCTACAAAAGGATCTTCTGAATTGCCCAATAGTGTACTTCCGGCCTCACGGTCGGGCCTTGCCCACGCGCTTTTGCGTGTTGTCGCGGGACTCATTTTCTTGCAACACGGCACAGCGAAATTGCTGGGCTTTCCACATATCGAGTGGCCAGCGGAATTCCCGCATGCCTTGATCATTGTTACCGGCCTTTTTGATCTCATCGGCGGTGCGCTGATCATCATCGGATGGAAAACCCGGTTCGTCGCCTTCATTCTCTCGGGCTTCATGGCCGCAGCCT
>CAXTLE010000199.1:0-5899 GCA_964244855.1 uncultured Aestuariivirga sp.
ACGTGCTGGCCGCCCGCTACAAGGACCGTCATGGCGGTTACATCCGCATCATGAAGGCAGGCTTCCGCATGGGCGACAATGCACCAGTGGCTGTCATCGAGTTTGTTGACCGTGACGTCAATGAAAAGGGCAAGGACTCTGGTCCAAAGCAGGGCAAGGCAGCTGATGCCGAGGCTGTTGCGGCTTAAGTTTGGTTGCGACGTGAATTTTAAAGGCGGGTCGTTTGGCCCGCCTTTTTTTATTGGGGAGTGCTTGGAGAGATGAAGCCTCTTAACCTCGCCTTGACAGATTGCGGCCTTATTCCTTTCCTAGCCTATCACTGCGGCAGTGATTCATACGGAGAGTGGAATGGCAATTGGAACTCTTGCTGATGGCCGTTTGGTGGCGCGCGCTGGTATCAGGGCAGGTGATGTTGATCGGGAGAGATTGGCATCTGAGGGTTGGCCCGGTTGGGTGAAATGGCAATTGTCGCTGCCTCCAGAGGATAGCGCTGCGGTTCATGACGCCATCGACAAGGCCGTTCTGCACATCGAATATGAAGCAGGCGATGGTTACAAAGGCCTGCGCGAAGATCGACCGCTGTCGTTGCTGCGTAAACCCGTGAAGGATCTTTGGCACCTCGCGGATTGGGATGTGAAAATGGGCTGGGAAGAGCGTGTGCGGCCGGCCAATGAATTACAGGCTGCAACGCATATCCGCGCCACTTTGTCTGAGGCGCAGCTGCGGGAAACGGTCACGGATTTTTGGCGGGATCACTTTGCTGTCAATCGTGATGCTGTGGAAGATGTGGCGATTGCACTTCCAACTTATGACCAGGATGTTTTACGCGTGCATGCGCTTGGGAACTTCCGGGAGATGCTGGAGGCGGTGGCGACATCTACAGCCATGCTGGCCTATCTCAATAATGCATCGAGCAAGGCATCGCCTGCCAACGAGAATTTTGCGCGCGAACTTCTGGAGCTGCACACCTTGGGTGCGCCTGCCTATTTGAATGCGACGTTCGACCGTTGGCGCGAAGTGCCGGGTGCACTTCTGGGCAAGCCTGAAGGTTACATCGACCAGGATGTGTATGAAACGGCGAGGGCTTTCACAGGCTGGACTTATGCGGGTGGACAATATGTGAGTGATGGCGTCGAGCTGCCGAAAACAGGCGAGTTCATGTATACTGAACAATGGCACGATCCTTATCAGAAGCGGGTGCTGGCAGTTGAGTTTGATCCGCATACCGCACCCATGGCGGATGGCCGCAAGGTGTTGGACCTCGTGGCCTTTCACCCGGCCACGGCGCATTATGTGAGTTATCGGTTGTGCAGGCGTTTTGTGGCCGATGCCCCGCCGGCAGATTTGGTGAAATCAACGGCACAGATTTTCGCCGACAACGCGGGTGCCAAAGATCAACTGGCGAAAGTGATCGAACATGTTTTGTTGTCGCCGGAATTTGCTGCTGCCGAGCCACGGTTGCAACGACCATTATTCTTGTTCGCCTCGATGCAAAGGAGTGCGGGGGTCGTGCTGGCCCCGACGCCGGATAATGTGTGGCTGTTAAACGGCATGGGACACAGCCTTTACGGTTGGCCGTCACCTGCGGGGCATCCCTTGGCGACAGCTTATTGGCAGTCGCCGGGATTGCTCGTGCGGCGGTGGCGGGGAATGAGCGATATCTGGACGCGCATCATGGCGCGGGAACCGGATCGCGACTGGGCCAA
Source organism: uncultured Aestuariivirga sp. (assembly GCA_964244855.1). GTDB lineage: Bacteria > Pseudomonadota > Alphaproteobacteria > Rhizobiales > Aestuariivirgaceae > Aestuariivirga. The sequence goes on from CAXTLE010000199.1 coordinate 1,707, forward strand.
TATTCCAGGTTTTGCGAAGCACTGGGCGGACGCTTTGGGGCTAGATGCGCAACATGCAGCGCTGAGTGCAGGGCTTCTTGCGAAAGAATATGGTGAGACTGAACGGCGTGTCAGCTTTGCCGAGAATGAACGCTGGCAAAATGCGCAGGCATTGTCGGTTCTTTCTGCATCCCCCTCTTATCAATCGGTGTAATCATGATGTTCAACCGTCGCCAATTTATGTCTGCCGCAGCTGCTGCAACACTTCCACAATTCAGTGTGAATTGGGCGCGAGCCAATGCACCTGTTGATCGATCTCTCGTGGTTGTGTTTTTGCGCGGCGGCATGGATGTTTTGAATCTGCTGGCCCCCGTCGACGACAAGGCTTACGTTTCGTCGCGGCCGCTGGAATTGCGCGTTGCTGCCACAGGTGAGAAGCGTGGTTTGTCACTTGGAGATATCGGTGGTGGCACCGAATTGCTGTTGAACCCTGCTGCAAAACCCTTGCACCAACTCTGGACCAAAAAGCAGTTGGCCTTGATTCCGGCGGCTGGTCTCAACAATGCCACACGCAGTCATTTTCAGGCCATGGATTTGATGGAGCGCGGCGTGAGCACCGATGCGTTCAGTTTGCCGAGGGATGGCTGGTTGACGCGGTTGGTGGCTGGTCTGGGTCATTCGGCACCGGGTTCAACGCTGTGCCTCGGCGGGGCCATGCCCCAGTCCTTGTCGCTCTGCGAAACGGCATTGCCCATCAGCGATGTGTGGGATGTGGACTGGATGCCATCGGCGAACTTCCGCGAGGTGTTGTTCCAGATGCATGCGGGTGATTCAACTTTGGACCGCGCCAGCAAGCAGGCGATTGAGGCCACTGGTTTTCTGGCTGGCAAGCTGGAGCGCGATACCAACCGTCAGCCAAGGTTGAAAGACTTGCCCGCGGGTATCGCCTATCCCGACCATGACTTTGGCAACAAGCTGCGCTTTTTGGCGGAGATGATGCGGGTCAATTCGGACATACAATTGGCCACGGCCGATCTTGATGGCTGGGACATGCACGACAATCAGGCCTCGCAGTTTTCACCATTGGCTGCCACCATGGCGGCGAGCTTGCTGGCGTTCCATGATCACTTGGAGGCCATTGGCCGGCCGACAACCATTGTTGTCATGAGCGAGTTTGGACGCCGCGTGAAAGCCAATGAAAGCGGCGGCACTGATCACGGCCACGGCGGCTTGATGATGGTGCTGGGCGACCAGGTGAATGGTGGGCAGAGTTTAGGACGCTGGCCGGGACTGGCGACGGAGCAGCTTGATGAAGGCATGGACCTCGCGGTGACGACGGACTTCCGTGATGTGCTGGCGTCGATACTTGTAAAGCACGGGGCAGGGGCGTCAATTGCGTCGGTGTTTCCGCAGCATGACGCGAAGCTGATTGCGGGGTTGTTCAAGAGTTAAGCGCTGCCGGTCTTGCTCCGTTCCACCACATGGAACACGCTTTCATGACAACTTTATGAACGGCCTGACACTTGCAGATGTGCATTCATATGTAACCAAAAGTTTCATTATGGAGGACGTCGTGCGAGAGACAAAGCAGCCCGGTATTGTTTTTGCAGGTTTCCAACTTCTTGCCATTGCAGCGTTGGTTGTTTTTACAAATCTCGAAGTCCCCGGGCGTGCTGTGTTGTTATTGCAGCAAGGCAGGCTCAGCACTTTGGGAACAACAGCTGCCATTTGGTGTGTCGCCTTGGGTTGTATTTTGCTCGTTGTGTCGGAGCGCCGCACGTGGTTGCGTGTGCTATGGGGCAGCCTGCTTGCACTCAGCGGAACCATTGCATGGGGCTTCCAACGGGCGGCGCATCTTGAATTGAGCGTGTTTGATATTCTGGGTTTCTGGGAGGCGCGGCATGAGGCTGGTAACGCTTCTGCGACCTATGGCGAGGCAATCAAGCTGGCTTTGACCTTGGCAGCCATCAGTGTTGTGGTTTATGCTTTGCCCTTTGTTAGCCGACAATGGGGTATGCATCGTCTGGGTTTCGCGCGGGCTGTGCTGCCGATCTTGCCCATCGCCATCATTGCAGGTGTGGTGTTTCACAAGGGCGGCAATGGGCACTTTGCCATGCCCAAACAATTTTCGCAGGTGTCTCTTGTCGCATTGGCCACCGGTAAACTGGCTGTAAACCCCACGGTAAAACGTAATGATGTTGTTATGAAATTGGGGCACGCAAAAGCAGCAACACATATTCTATACTTGGTCGATGAAAGCCTGCGACCGGATTATATCTCTACGATACCGGGCAATAATGTGACTCCGAATTTTGCTTCATTTGCTTCGCAGATGATCAATTTTGGTCCTGCTGCATCGGGTGCGATTTGTAGCAACTATGCCAATGCTGTATTGCGTTTCATGCCATCGCGCACAGACATTGGCGGTGGCATCGGTTCCAATCCGACGATCTGGCAATATGCGAAGGCTGCTGGTTTCCGTACGGTTTACATTGATGCGCAGGGCCACGCGATTGAGAATGAAACGCGCCTGCAAAATTTCATGACGCCAGTTGAGCGAAAACAGATCGACGAATTCTATCCACTCGTTGGAGCGACCTCGAACGAAGCTGATCGTGCATTGCTCGACATCATCCACAAGGAATTCGCCAAACCCGGCCCCGTGTTTATCTATGCCAACAAGCAGGGCATGCATTTTCCATATGACCAGAATTACTATACCGACTTTGGACCACATCATCCGGAGCAGTCAGAAGTCGGAACGATTGAAATCAACAGTATGTTGAACTCTTACCGTAATGCTGTGGACTGGAATGTGGATAAATTCTTTGTTGAATTTGCCAAGCGTGTCTCGATGAAAGACCTTGCCATGGTTTATACGTCCGACCACGGACAATATTTTGCGCCCGGTGAAGCTACGCATTGCAAGTCATCGGATTCACATCCGCAAATGGCCTATGTGCCGATGTTTGCCTATGGCGACACTGCTGCTGGCATGAACGAATTGGCGACGGGAGCGGCTCAATCAAAGGGCAGGGCGAACCATTTCTAGATTGCACCGACGATGTTGCACTGGATGGGCTTTGCTGAATCCGATATCGCTGCCCATTATTCTGAAACGCTTTACACGGGTACGAAGCTTGATCCGGCTTACACGCTCGGTGACATTTTTGGGCTGTTCTCGTCTGATGTTGAATGGGCGAAGCTTGATCTGGAAAAGAATTATCTCGAACCAGAGACAATAAAAGCAACTGAAAGTCTGACGGCGGTGGTGAAACCATGAAGAAGCTTCAGGTGCGCGCTCAAACGGAAACGGTAAATGCGCAAATACCAAGTGTCTGGTTGCGGGCTCTGCCACATATGTTCACTCTTGCCGCCCTGGTAGCGGGACTGACGGGAGTGACTGCCGCCATTGACGGACATTTGTCGCAAGCCATCGGTTGCATTCTGCTCGCTGGTGTTCTCGATGCCTGTGATGGCCGCATCGCGCGACTGGTCGGAACGAATTCGCAGTTTGGGGCCGAGCTTGACTCGTTGTCGGATGTGATCTGTTTTGGTGCCGCCCCCGCCCTGGTGGTTTATCTCTGGGGCATGAAAGATTATGGCTGGCTGGGGTGGTTGACCTGCATGACCTTGACATGTGCCACAGCGCTTCGTTTGGCGCGGTTTAATGTGGCAGTGAATAGTCCCCACAAGCCGTCATGGTCCGCAGCGTTTTTCCAGGGTGTGCCTGCCCCTGCGGGAGCGTTTCTGTCACTGTTGCCGATTTATCTGGAAAATGCCGAATTGGTTTCAACTGAGCATACGCAAATGCTGGCACTGTTGTGGTTACCGATCATTGCCTTCCTGATGTTTTCTACACTCCCAACATTCTCCGGCAAGCTGGTGGGCCGTGTGATGGCGCGAGCCTGGTTGCTGTTGATGCTGGGCACCATCGGCATTGCCGTTGTGGTTACTCAGTCCGGCGTATGGACAGCCCTTGTCGTGATGGTGGCTGGCTATCTCGCCATTTTGCCGCTCAGCCTTTGGCGGCACGTGGTCTTGACCTCGCGCAGTTGATCTCGCAAAGCGCTTGCAGCGCAAAAAAGATTCTCATATAGACCGCCCAGTTTTACGTTTGCATCTCCATATGCAACAATTCAACTGACAGGACACGAGATCATGGCCAAAGAGAAATTCAACCGCGACAAGCCCCATTGCAACATTGGCACGAT
>CAXTLE010000200.1:0-5895 GCA_964244855.1 uncultured Aestuariivirga sp.
ACCCACCATGGCAATTTCGTGCGGCTCAATACCGGCCCGTTCCGCAAACATTTTCACCATTTGACCCGAAGGTTTTGGTACGGTGACGCTATCAGCCCCCAAAATCGCGGTGAAGAAATGCTCGACCTTCATTGCACTCATATGCCGCTTGGCCGAAACCTCGCCATCATTTGTGGCCACACCCAGTTTCAAACCCAGCGCCTGCAAAGCTTCGAAAACCGGGGGCAGCGGCATCAGCGGCGTCATGTGGGAAAGTGCCAAAACCGCATAATCGTGATCCAGCCGATAGGTGATCTCGGCATGTTCGTCCGAACTCGCATCGGGCCACCACAACGCCACCAATTGTCGCGTCGTGCCACCGGCCAGTGTGGAACCAGCACGAAATGTATTCGCAACAGGGTCAAGCCCGGCGGCAATCATTTTGGCCTCAACCTGCCGGGAACTGAGCCCCTGTTCCTGTTTCAACATCGCCCTGTAAAACGGCACCCAGGTGCCGTTGACGTCGATCAACGTACCATCCTTGTCGAACAAAACCGCCTTGATTGCCATCACTGGCCCCAATGCGTGGTCAGTGCCGCCGCATCTGGCCGGGGTCGATCTTCAAGCGGAACCGACGACGTACCGATATAAATCAAGCCGGAAAGTTTTTCCCCAGGCGCAATTCCCATCGCCGCCTTGGCCCCGTCATCATAGGCCACCCAGTCCGACTGCCACTGCGCATCAAAACCGTGGGCTTGCGCAGCCAGAACCAGATTGAAACAAACCGCAGCAGACGACATCAACTGTTCCCAAACCGGAATTTTCACATGCTCGGACGCAGTTGAAACCACAGCCACCACAACAGGGGCACGGGTAAATAATCCTTTTTGAAAATTGATATTTTCAGCCGGATAATCCTGATGCAGTTCAGCAAATCGCTTTGAAAAAAGATTTCCCACACCAATTCTTGCCTCGCCCTCAAACACCACAAACCGCCACGGGTTCAACTTGCCATGATCGGGCACCCTCACAGCGATGGACAAAATATCCGCCAATTGTGAAGCATCCGGCCCCGGCAAGGTCATGGCTTTGGCGGAAGCAGATTTCCGGGTTTTCAAAAAGGCGAGAAGCGAAGAACGGTCATTGAGCTGTGTCATGCCAGCTATTTGGCGCGCCGCCTCAAACTTGGCAATGCTTACAATTGCAGGACCGCCATTAACCAATAATTAAGCATCCGGTTGCGCCACTCACACCGCCGTGGTTTCTAACCCTACCGGCCGGAGAGCTGGGGGAGAGTTAGACAAGGGGACAATCGTATGGGCATCAGCACCTGTCCATCGACAACACACCGCCAGCAGCGCAAATCAACGGTTTGCGCGCTGGCGGTGGTCTTGTTTATAAATACCGTGCAGCCTGCCCTCACCGCCGCTCCCGTCGTTGATGATACCGACGTTGGGGCAACCCAGTCCATCGCCAACGACACCGCCCACGAAGTCTCGATCAGCATGGTGGAGCCGGGCAAGGAAAGCCTGGCCCTCTCAGCCCGCCTCACCACCATGAGTCTGCACATCGCCAAGGACGTCATCTGGCAGGTGAGAAACGATTCAGGTGAACTCGTTCTCGACGCAACAGCGAACGAACTGCAAAGCCCGCTGCCACCCGGTGAATACGTCGTAGAGGCCCAATATGGCGCTGTGTCTCTCCGCGAAACCGTGCGCCTCGGAGAGGGCAACAGCATAGCCGTCAATTTCGTATTGAATGCAGGCGGGTTGCGCGTGATGTCATCATTGAAGGATCTGCCGATCAACGACATCCAGCCGAAAATCATGGTCTATTCCCTGTCCGGTATCGACAAAGGCAAGCTCATCGCCCATTCCGAGTTAGCGGGTGAGCTGTTGAAATTACCAGCAGGATTATACCGCGTCGAAAGCCGCATGGGCGAAGGCAATGCGCTGGCCGTCACCGATGTGCGCATCCGCCCCGGCAAAATGAGTGCGATCGAAGTCAATCATCAGGCAGGCATTGCAAGGCTCAGTTTCGTTGGCGCACCCGACGCGCAAGTGTCTTGGGACGTTCGCCCCATTGATGGCCTGAAGTTCAAATCGCTCGCAGGCATCACCCAGAAGCTGGCCCTGAGGCCCGGCACCTATCTCGCCGAAGCCCACGTCAACGGCGAAATCCTTACAGCCAAATTCAATATTGTGGCGGGCGAAGAGCGCGACATCATGCTGGGCAATTAAGCTGCCCTCGCCTTCGTTAGCTCAGCTCTCACAATCGGTACAACTTTTGTGCCAAGCAACTCAATCGCCTTCAATTGCTCCGCATGTGGAACAGTTCCGATGGCCATTTGAATCAAGATGCGGGAGTTGTTGAACACCTGATGCAATTCGATGATGCGCGCCGCAACCCGCTCCGGATCGCCAATCAGAAGATTTCCATCCGGGCCTGCGGCCGCTTCAAAATGTGCTGCTCCTTGTGGAGGCCATCCTCGTTCACGCCCAATCCGGTTCATGACTTCAGTTTGCGCAGGACCATAAACCGCCTTCGCTTTCGCAGTCGTCTCTGCCACAAAGCCATGCATGTTCAAACTGAGTTCAGCCGTGGCCGGATCGCGACCAGCCTTGCGCATTGTGTCGCGATACAATTCAAAAAACGGAGCGAAGCGTTTTGGGTCACCACCAATAATGGCCAGCGCCATCGGCACATCCAGCGTTGCTGCCCGCACCACCGACTGCGGCGTGCCGCCCACAGCAATCCACACCGGCAACTTCACTTGCACTGGACGCGGATAAATCCCGGCATTCTTCAGCGAAGGTCGCAAGCTCCCACGCCAGGTGATATGCTCCTGCTCCCTCAGCTTCAGCAACAAATCCAGCTTCTCGGCAAACAGCGCGTCGTAGTCATCAAGTTCATATCCGAACAACGGATAGCTCTCGATGAAACTGCCACGGCCTGCCATGATCTCGGCCCGGCCGTTCGACAAGCCATCCAGCGTCGAAAATTGCTGGAATACCCGAACCGGATCATCCGAACTCAAAACCGTGACAGCACTTGAAAGACGGATATTCTTGGTGCGCGACGCCCCGGCCGCAAGTGCCACCACGGGGGAAGACACCGCATAATCTGCCCGATGATGTTCGCCCACAGCAAACACATCGAGGCCCACCTGGTCAGCCAGCTCCATCTCCTCAACCAGATTGCGAAGCCGTTGGCCCGCAAACTCAGGCTTGCCAGCAGGCACGTCAGCGAATGTATAAATGCCGATTTCCATTAATCTGAGCTCCGGACGGGGACAGTCTACACTCGAAGTAAACTGTCCCCAAGTTTCCCCAAGTTTCGCGATCAGGGACAGTTTGCTCCAAGTGCAAACTGTCCCTTTGCACTTATTTGGAACTCTTGTTGTTACTTTTCAAGCCACGACATTTGTCAGAACAATATTTGACATCATCCCAAACCTTTTCCCACTTCTTCCGCCAAGTGAAAGGCCGTCCGCAGGTCACACAAGCCTTGGTGGGAAGATCGCTTTTCTTCTTCAAGCCTTGACCCGCAAAGTAGAACGCCCGCCATCCACGCCAATCACTTGCCCCGAAATCCAACCCGCCTGATCAGACAGCAAAAACGCTGCCAGCGCCGCAACTTCACCGGCTTCGCCCAAACGTTGTAACGGATGCATATTGGCAATGGCCTGCGCCGTCGCCTCATTCGCTGTCATGAAAGCCGCAAGCGGCGTTTTCGTCAACGAGGGAGCAATAGCGTTCACACGGATTTTTGGAGCCCACTCAGCTGCAAGCGTGCGGGTCAATCCCTCAACTGCACCCTTGGCCATGGCAACCGATGTATGCGAAGCAAAGCCTTGCCCTACAGCGACAGTCGAAAATAGAACAATAGAAGCAGTCGGCATTTTGCTCGCCTTCAAGGCAGGCAAGACAGCTCTTGCTGCACGAAGCGCACCCAAGGCATTGATCTCAAAATCCTTCAGCGCGTCAGCGTCCGTGGTCCGGTGCGCCGGTTTCAAATTGATCGTCCCGGCACAATAGGCCAAGCCATCAATTTCCGGGCCGGCAGCGAGCACCGCGTGCTCCAAACCGGCAGCGTCGGTCACGTTCGCAGCTGCAAACGTGGCACCCAGCTCGTCCGCGAGTGACCTTCCCTTCACGGCATCCCGCGCAATCAAATGAACTGATGCACCCTGCCCGGCCAAATGCCGCGCCAAAGCGCCACCAATGCCGGAAATTCCGATGATAATATGTTTTGTCATGATGGCTTTACGTCTGGCCGAGCGAGAAGGTTCACCCCCGCCGCTTCCCCTCAATATCCGGTGCCGCAGGATACCGTGACTTCAAATCCCTGTCAGTCACACTCATGTGGTTTCGCGTATATTGTTCGGACGCCTTCCGCAGCGGCTGAAAATCCCACGGAAACAACGATCCGCTTTTCATGGCCTGAAACAACATCAGCCGCGCCTGCTGGCTTTCCAGCACGGCGGCATGAATGCGTGGGATATCGAATTTCGCCTCAACTTCCGCCCGCATGATTTTTGCCAACGGATGAACAACAGCCAGATTATTCACCTCTTCCGGATCGTCAACCAGATTATACAACTGGTCCGGATCAACCGGTGAATGAATGAACTTCCACGGCCCCCGCCGCAGCATATACATCGGCGCAACCGCACCCTCAGCCAGATATTCCCCCCAAGCGGTATGGTCAGGATTTTCAGCCGCACCTCTGAGCAATGGCACCAGCGATCGACCGTCAACCCCACGCGCCAACACCGGACCCGCACCCTGCCCCAGTTCCGCCAGTGTCGGCAAAATGTCAGCCAAGGTCACCGGTTCAGAAACCCGGCGCGGCTTGAAACGTGAGGGGTTCCAGACAATGAACGGCACATGCGCCGAAGGCTCAAGATAACTCATTTTGTACCACAACCCGCGCTCGCCCAGAAAATCCCCATGGTCGGACGTGAACACAACGATGGTATTTTCCAGCATGTTGGTAGCTTCAAGCGCCGCAATCAACTTGCCCACAAGATCATCAACATAAGAAATATTGGCATAATACCCATGCCGCGCCGCGCGAACATCAGCCTCGGTGACAACATAGTCAGCCATCGCCGAAACATCATACAAGCGCTGCGAATGCGCATCAAGATCAGCCCGCGCCATATGCGGCACCTTCGGCAGATCAATGTCCACGTCCCGATATAAATCCCAGAAAACTTTCCTGGCAGCATAAGGATCATGCGGATGCGTGAACGACGCCATCAGCGCGAGCGGCTCGTCAGCATCGAACCGCGCATGATCATAAATCTTGCGCACCGCCTGAAACGCCACATCGTCATCAAACTCAAGCTGGTTCGAAATCTCCGCAATGCCCGGCTGCAAGACCGAGGTCATGTTGTGATACCACCAGTCAATTCGCTCCTGCCGCAAACGCCAATCCGGCGTCCAGCCGAAATCTGCCGGATAAATATCAGTGGTCAGTCGTTCTTCCAAACCATGCAACTGGTCAGGTCCAACGAAGTGCATCTTGCCGGAAAGACACGTTTTGTATCCCTCCTGCCGCAGATAATGCGCCCACGTCGGAATGGCGGATGGAAACTCCGCCGCATTGTCATAAACGCCAGTGCGGGATGGCAGCAGTCCGTTCATCACCGTCGCCCGCGCCGGAGCGCAAAGCGGGCTCGACGAATATGCATTCTCAAATACCACACCCTCAGCCGCCAGGCGCGACAGGTTCGGCGTTTTCACCAGCGGGTGACCATGAAACGGCAGATAACGCGCCGCCAACTGGTCGGCCATCACAAACAGGATATTGGGTTTTTGCGACTTGGCCATTATATTGTCCCCATGAAAACAGTCTTGCTGCTGCTGATCAGATTCTATCAGCTTACACTATCTTCGATCATGGGGCGTC
>CAXTLE010000201.1:0-5885 GCA_964244855.1 uncultured Aestuariivirga sp.
ATTGACCGCCCGAAACTCTAACCCCTGTAAAGCCAGTCAAGCCGCCGGGCGACGAGTTCCGGTGGGGTGATTGCGAAAGCTGCGTTTCGCGCATGAGCAAGGGTTCGGCCCAAATGATAGAGCTGCCCTGCTTGCATGGTCTCGCGGTGGAGCTGCCGGGATCTTGCCATGCGGCGCTGTGCGGTTTCAGCGAAGGCGTGTCGAAAGTTTTGGGTTGTCGGTAATACTGCTGCGAGGCAGGCCGCGTCTTCCAATGCCATGGCCGCACCTTGGGCCAGATAAGGCAAGGTTCCGTGGGCTGCATCACCCAGCAACAACAGGCTGCCTTTGGTCCAGCTCGAAAGTTGCGGCGCATAGAGTGCGGGCCAAGGCGTGAATAATGCCTTTGCCAGTTCGAGAATATTTCCAAGACCTGGTGCTGCCCTCTCAAAGTGTTGAGCAGGGCGAATATTTTTCGGTGTGACGGCGACCAGATTGATGCGCTGCTGTTTTCCAACAGGGTAATGCACCACATGTCCCTGTGGATACATCCAAAGGTTCACGCAGTCCATCGCCACGCCTGAGATTTCCGGCAAATTCAAGAGTGCGCGGTGATGTTCAGCACCTGCCTCAATGGCGATGGTGTTTGCGAACATGGATTGGCGGATGTTGGACCTGACGCCGTCTGCGGCGATCAAGGCTTGACAGGTCAAGGGTTTATTGTTGGCTTTCAGCGAAACATCGGCGATGTGGGTTTCGACGTCGGTTATTTTTTCATTCAGCCGGACGAGAATATTCGGTTTGGTTTTAACCACCGCGAGCAGAGCCGCATGTAAATCCGCACGATGCGCCGCGCGATAGGGTGCGCCGAAACGATTTTCAAACTCTGCACCAAGTGGCAGACGTTTGAAGCGCTTGCCCGACACACCGTCCCACATGTGAATTTCGGGCGGGCTTGAGGTGATGGGCTGCACGGCGTCCCAAGCGCCCAGCTTTTGCAAAGCGCGGACGGCATTGGGACCGAGTTGCAGGCCTGCGCCAATTTCGGAGAATGTCTGGGCTTGCTCCAAAATCAAAGCGTCATGGCTGCCTATCGCCAAGGCTGCTGCCAGCCCTGCGATGCCGCCGCCTGCGATGATGATGGGTGGAGTGTGCATAGCGTCTATGTGGCAGATTTCGCCGGACTTTACATGTGGCTGATTGATGCTCTAAGCGCTGGCCCAGATTTCAACGAGGACCGCCATGGGCTTTATCTCTGATTCCCTGAACCGCATTCAGCCATCCGCCACCATTGCCATTTCCAACAAAGCCCTGGCTATGCAGGCTGAAGGCCAGAATGTGATTGGTTTGGCCGCTGGCGAGCCGGATTTTGATACGCCGCAGAATATCAAGGATGCGGCGATTGTTGCGATTCAGAAGGGCAAGACCAAATACACGGCTGTCGATGGTATCGCTGAACTCAAGAAAGCGATTGTTGACAAGTTCGCACGGGAAAATGGCCTGACTTACAAGACGTCGCAAGTATCGGTGGGCACCGGCGGCAAGCAGGTGTTGTTCAATGCGCTGATGGCCACAGTGAACCCGGGTGACGAGGTGATTGTGCCTGCGCCCTATTGGGTGAGCTATCCCGATATCGTGCTGCTCGCAGGTGGTATTCCGGTGATCGTGCAGGGCAAGCCAGAGAACGGCTTCAAGCTGCAAGCTGCTGACCTCGACAAGGCGATTACACAGAAGACCAAGTGGCTGATTTTGAACTCACCATCGAACCCGTCTGGCGCTGCTTACAGTCAATCGGAAATGAAAGCCTTGACAGATGTGCTGGTGAAGCATCCGCATGTGTGGGTGTTGACCGATGATATGTATGAGCATCTGGTTTATGATGACTTCACGTTTGTAACTCCGGCGCAAGTTGAGCCTTCGCTTTACGAGCGCACTCTCACCATGAACGGTGTTTCGAAATCCTATTGCATGACGGGCTGGCGCATTGGTTATGCGGCGGGTCCGGAAGTTTTGATCAAGGCCATGGCGAAGTTGCAGTCACAGTCGACATCCAACCCGTCGTCGATTGCACAATGGGCCGCAGTTGAGGCGCTGAACGGGCCACAGGATTTTATCCCGAAGCACAATGAAGTGTTCAAGGAGCGACGTGACCTTGTGGTGTCAATGCTCAATCAGGCCAAGGGCCTGAAATGTGCCACACCTGAAGGTGCGTTTTATGTTTACCCATCCTGCGCCGGTGCCATTGGCAAGGCCGCTCCGTCGGGGAAGGTGATTGCAACAGATGAAGATTTTGTAAGTGAGCTGCTCGCTGCAGAAGGTGTAGCTGCTGTGCACGGTGGGGCATTCGGCACGTCACCGTTCTTTCGTATTTCCTATGCCACCGCAACGACAACACTTGAAGACGCCTGTTCCCGTATCCAGCGCTTTTGCGCCAATCTGAGGTAAGACCACATGAACATCTATGACAACACGGTGCCGGTTCTGGTGCATAATCTGAAGTCACTTGCGAAGGTGCTGCGCAAGGCTGAAAAGCATTGCGAGGACAAGAAAATCGACAAGGCCGTGATGCTGGGCATGCGTCTGGCCCCCGACATGTTCAACCTGACGCGGCAGGCGCAATTGGTGACGGATTTTGCCAAGGGCTGTGCGGCGCGTTTGGGCGGTGTTGCCGTGCCATCTTACCCCGATGATGAAACCACGTTCGAAGGTTTGGACGCACGCATCACCAAGTGTGTGGCATTTATAGAGTCGCTCGACAAAGCTGGCTTTGAAGGTGCTGACACACGCGAACTGGCGTTGAAGATGGGGGGCCGCGACTACAACTTGACTGGCCAGGATTATGTGAACAGTGCGGCATTACCCAATCTCTACTTTCACATGACGACGGCTTACAACATCCTGCGACACAATGGCGTGGAACTTGGCAAGGGTGATTTCGTTGGGCGTGGGTAAGCCCTATTACTGTCACAATCAGGGCCATAACGTGCATGATTGCATTGAAAGGTACGACATGAAAAAGTTTCTCTCCGCCGCACTGATTGCCACTGCCGCGACATTGATTGCCGGCTCTGCTGAAGCTGGCGGCATCAAGGTGGGCGTGCTCACCTGTCAGGTTGATGGTGGTGTGGGTTGGATTATTGGATCCTCTAAAGATGTGGAATGCACATTCAAGGGCACCAATGGTCGGCGTGAAAGCTACAATGGCACCATCGGCAAGCTCGGCGTGGATATTGGTGTGACAACCGATACGCGCGTGGCTTGGCTGGTGTTTGCACCAGGCAAGCTCAAGGCGGGTTCGCTGCGTGGCAGCTATCAGGGTGCTGGTGCTGAGGCGACAGTTGGTATTGGCCTTGGTGCCAATGTGTTGATTGGCGGCTTCAAGAAGTCGATCAATTTGCAGCCCGTCAGCGTACAGGCCCAGACGGGTCTGAACATTGCTGGTGGACTTGAAAGTTTGAACTTGCGTCCAGTGACCTATAAGTAAGACTTCGTTCCAATCGAATGCCAAGGCCCGCTGCACTCCAGCGGGCCTTTTTGTTTCCCCTTGCCAGCCTCCGCAGAAAGAGTCACTCTCCCCTTCAGGAGTTGCCCTGTGCAGTCCGTTTTGTTGTCCTTCAGGGCAGCCCCTCAATGCGAATGAAACAGCACGGGAGGGAATTCCATGAATGTTGCCAATGGCAGAGAACCCACGGGTCCGCGATTGATTGCCATCGTCGGGCCCTACCAAAGCGGCAAGACCACATTGCTTGAGGCATTGTTGTTCCGCGCGGGAGCCACCACACGGCAAGGCAAGGCCGCCGATAAATCCATGGCAGGCGATGCCACTGCTGAAGCCCGTGCACATGGCATGGGGGTGGAGGCTAATATTGCGGGTCTCACTTACATGGGTGACCAGTTCAGTTTTATTGATTGCCCCGGTTCAATAGAATTTTCTGAAGATGCAAAGGCTGTGTTGCCGGTGTGTGATGCTGCGATTGTGGTTGTAGATGCTGATGCCAAGAAGGCTCCTGCATTACAGTTGATATTGCGGGAATTGGACCAGATGGGTGTGCCGCGTATTGTGTTCCTGAATAAAATCGACAAGGCCGATTCAGCACCGCGTGATGTGTTGGCGTGGATGCAGCCTGCGAGTTCAAAGCCCTTGATGTTGCGGCAGTTGCCAATCTGGAGCAATGGCGTGGTCTCGGGCTTTGTGGATTTGGCGCTTGAGCGCGCGCATATCTATCAGGAATTGGCAGAAAGCCGTGTGGTCGACATGCCTGCTGACATCGCAGAGCTTGAAAAGCAGGAACGGTTTACGCTGCTTGAAACATTGGCTGATCATGACGACGCATTGATGGAGCAATTGCTCACCGATATGGAGCCGCCTCGCGACCAGATTTTCAAGGACCTGAAACGTGACGTGCGCGATGGCCATGTGACGCCGGTTTTGTTTGGTTCGGCTGAACATGGAAATGGCATTGGTCGCTTGTTGAAAACCCTGCGTCATGATGTTGCCGGAGTGGCAGCAGTTGCGACGCGACTGGGATTGGTGCCAACGGTTTCTGCCGTCGCGCAAATTGTTAAAACAGCTTATTCGCCGCAAGGTGGAAAATCGTCTATTGCACGTGTGCTGGTGGGTGAATTGGTGGATGGCATGGTGCTGCATGACGGCAAAGACCGCGAGTCACGGGTGGCTGGAATTTCAACATTTGTTGGTGTCACTGCAACGAAAATTTCCAAAGCTGTTGCGGGTCAGGTTGTGGCTTTGGGACGGCTTGAACATGCAGCGACGGGACAAACCGTTTCGTCGGCGCGGGGTGCCTGTCCACAACTCGTGCCGCATCCGGCGTCAACGCATGTCTATGGTTTTGCAGTTTCAGTGGCGGACCGGAAAGACGAAGTGAAACTGACAAGTGCCATCGCGCGGCTCGCGGAAGAAGACCCGTCACTGCGGCTTGACCATAATCATGAAACCGGGGACATGGTGTTGTGGGGGCAGGGCGAAATGCATTTGCGGGTGGCCATTGAAAAGCTGGCGGGAAAATTTGGGGTTCAGGCGCATACGGCACCACGGCGCATTGCCTATAGGGAAACCATTCGCAAACCCGTGAGCCTGCGCGGGCGACACCGGAAGCAGTCTGGCGGGCATGGTCAGTATGGTGATGTGGTAGTGGATATTGCGCCTTTGCCACGCGGTTCCGGTTTTCAGTTCACGGACACGATCACTGGCGGCGTGGTGCCTAAAACCTATATTCCTGCCGTCGAACAAGGGGTGCGGGACTGGATGGTGAAGGGCACGCTGGGATTTCCCGTGGTGGACTTTGGCGTGAACCTGTCGGATGGCAGCTATCACGATGTCGACTCTTCGGAAATGGCTTTCAAGTTGGCAGCACGTCTTGCCATGGTCGAGGGCATGCCGCAGTGTTCGCCCGTGCTGCTCGAACCGATCATGTCGATTTTGATTCATGTGCCAAGCGAGGCAACAGCGCGTGCCAACCAGATTGTCACGGGGCATCGCGGGCAGTTGCTTGGCTTTGATGCGCGCGAAAATTGGCCGGGTTGGGATACGGTGATGGCGCATATGCCAGAGTCAGAACTGGCGTCGCTGATCATCGAAATCCGTTCGGCGACTTCCGGCGTTGGCACCTTCGAGATGAGCTTTGACCATCTGGCCGAACTCACGGGTCGTGCGGCGGATCTGGTGGTGTCGCAAGGGAAGGCGCAGGCGGCGTAGGATTGAAAGGCAGATTTGAATTATGCACTATAATCCAGGGTTACAGTCTCCTTGCACAGATTTTGTCATTGCCGCACTTGTTGCGGCAATCCATCGTTCAACCAGCGGAATCCAACAGGATAGTTCCACTCCATCTCAACCATGGATTACCGGAACAAGTCCACTGCTGTCCGGTTAACATGTTCAAGTG
>CAXTLE010000202.1:0-5873 GCA_964244855.1 uncultured Aestuariivirga sp.
CATCAGAATGGTGGGAAGCTTCAAGGTTGGCCTCTTTGAAAGGCGAAAAAGATTCCGCCTATTTCACCACCCGCGTGCTCGACCGCATTAAGTGAAAACTCTGTAATACCGTCGCACCTATTGGACATTTGGCGGGGGGCTGCCTATATCTGGTACACGAAAACATTGAAGATTGAGGAACATAACCGAATGCCGTGGAATAAAGACGACGAAGGTGGCGGGCAGGGTCCTTGGGGCCAAGGACCCAAAAAGCCAGGCAACCAAAATAACTGGGGTGGCGGTGGCAATCGTGGACCCGGCAGCAATCTTCCTCCCGATCTTGATGAATTGATCCGGCGTGGCAAAGACAGTTTGAAAAATGCCATTCCCGGCGGTGGCGGGCGCAGCAGCTGGCTGGTGCCGCTGGCGCTGGCAGCGGCGTTTGTGGTGTTCAACTCCATCTATCAAATCCAACCTGATGAACAAGGTGTTGTGATGCGTTTCGGGCGCTTTGACCGGATCGCTGATCCCGGACTGCATTTTGCATTGTGGCCTGTGGAAAGCATGGACAAGCCCAAGGTCGGTTCCGTGCGACAGATTGATATTGGGGCTGAGAATAACGAAGCTACCATGCTCACAAGCGACAAGAATATCATTTCCGTTCCGTTCTCGGTGTTCTGGCAGATTTCCGACGCGAAACAATATCTCTACGATATCGCAGATCCTGAAGAGTTGATCCGCACAGTGTCACAAAGTGCCATGCGGGAAGTTGTCGGTCAGACCAAGGCACAGCCTTTGCTGACCAATGGCAAGGACCTCGTTGCGTCCGACGTGATGCAAATTACCCAACGCTTGCTCAACGAATATAAGTCGGGCGTGACGGTAACCCAGATCAACCTTGGTGATGTGCAGCCACCCGCAGAAGTTCGCGATGCTTTTGCCGAAGTTGTTCGCGCAGGGCAGAATCAGCAACAATTGATCAACGAAGCAGAACTCTACAAAAACAAGCAATCACGCTTGGCGGAAGGTGAAGCGGCTAAACTGGTCGAAGATGCGAACGCCTATAAGTCATCGGTTGTGGCTGACGCGCAAGGTGAAGCCGCACGGTTTGTTTCGGTTTATGATCAATATAAAAATGCGAAAGATGTGACGCGAGAACGCATGTATCTTGAAACCATGGAACAGGTTTTGGGTCGTACCAACAAGGTGATCATCGAGAGCGGCAAAAATGGGCCGGGCGTGGTGCCTTATATGGCGTTGCCGGACATCAAAAACCGCGCCAGCGGCACGCAGAACTGAGGATCTTGAACATGACATTCGCTAGAAATATTCTCGGCTTTGCAGTCGCAGCAGTTTTGTTGCTGCTCTATATGAGCTTTTTCATTGTCAACGAAAAGCAGAAGGCACTGGTGCTGCGCTTTGGCGACATCAACCGCGTGGTGGATGAGCCAGGACTCTATTTCAAAATGCCATTTACGGACGCCGTCACCATGGTTGAGGACCGCGCCCTGGTTTGGGAAATGAACGACAAGCCGGTGCAGGATATTGCCTCGCAGGTCTACACTGTTGATGCAATAACGCTGGTGCACATCAAGGACGCCCGCAAGTTCCGCGAAACTCTGGGTGCCGATATCGATCAGGCCCGCCTTCGTATTGCGGCACGTATGGATGCAGCTTTACGCCAGACTTATGGTCGACGTTCTTTTGATGCTGCCTTGTCGTCGGATCGCACGGTGATGATGCATGAAATCCGGGATCAGTTGCGACCTGAGGCTGATCAGTTGGGCATCGAAATCCTCGACGTCCGGGTTCGCCGCACAGATTTGAGCGACAATGTTTTGGCCGATACCTACGAACGCATGAAGTCTGAGCGCAATGCACTTGCCCAGGACATTCGAAGCAAGGGGCAAGCCATGAAGACCCAACGCAACGCTGAAACAGATCGTGCATACACGGTCAAAGTGGCCGAAGCGCGAAAGCAATCGGAAATTCTGCGCGGGCAGGGTGATGCGGAGCGCAACAAGGTGTTTGCTGATGCTTACCAGAAGGATCCTGAGTTCTTCTCGTTTTACCGGTCGATGTTGGCCTATGGCAAAAGCCTGGGTGCTGAGGGAACGACGTTGGTGCTTGATCCCAACTCTGAATTCTTCAAATATTTCGGCACGCAAAAAGATGGAACACAAATTCCCACTACGCCGCAATGACTGACAATTTGTGGATGGCCCTCGGTCTCGTGTTGGTCATCGAGGGCCTCACTTATGCCTTGGTTCCGCGTCACATGCAGAACATGATGCGCATGTTGCAGGAACGTTCTCCAGAGCAGTTGCGTATTATGGGAACAGTTGTTCTGGCGCTGGGTGTGGTTGTGGTGTGGCTGGTACGTAAATAGATTTTTCATGGAGATTTGGCGATGAGACGGCAACAAGCGGTAACGTGGTTTTTCGGTGCGGTTGCACTTTCGGCGCTTTTGGTGGCCATGCCAAACGGACTTACCGGGCCTGGTTCGGCTTATGCCCAGCAGGCCCAGCTTTTGCCAAATGTTGCGGATCTGGTGGACAAGTTGTTGCCGGCTGTTGTTGAAATCTCGGTTGAAAGCAAAGCCAATGGCGGGGAGGGGCCAAGTGTTGCCCCTGATACTCCGCCAATGCCTGAAGATTCACCCTTCAAGGATTTCTTCGACGACTTCTTCAAGAAGAAACAGGGCGAAGGTGCCAAGCCAGGCGGGCGCACAGTCAGCTCTATGGGGTCTGGTTTTATTGTTGATGCCTCGGGACTGGTCGTCACCAATAATCACGTGGTGGAAGGTGCAGAAACGATCCAGATTCACATGCAGGATGGCACAGTGCTGAAGGCCGAGCTTGTGGGCCGCGATGCGAAGACCGACCTTGCGGTTATCCGCGTAAAGCCTGCGAAACCGCTTCCGACTGTTGCTTTTGGGGACAGCGACAAATTGCGCATTGGCGAATGGGTAATTGCCATTGGCAACCCGTTTGGACTTGGTGGTTCTGTGTCGCTTGGAATTGTGTCGGCGCGCAATCGTGATATCAACGCCGGACCTTACGATGATTTCATCCAGACTGATGCGGCTATCAACAAGGGCAACTCCGGTGGACCATTGTTCAATCTCGATGGTCAGGTAGTGGGTATCAACACGGCCATTTTCTCACCATCTGGTGGGTCGGTCGGTATCGGTTTTTCTGTGCCTGCCAACACCGCCAAAGGCGTTGTAGACCAACTTGTCAAATATGGTGAAACGCGTCGTGGCTGGCTTGGTGTTCGCGTCCAATCCATGTCGGATGAAATTGTGGAAAGCATGGGTCTGCCGAAAAATGCTGGCGCACTAGTTGCTGACGTGACCGAAGGCAGTCCCGGCAAGGCTGGCGGAATTGAGCCAGGTGACGTGATTACAGAATTCAATGGCCGCGCCATCAAAGACATGAAGGAGTTGCCGAAAGCGGTTGCAGCTACAGACATTGGCGCAACGGTAGTTGTGAAGGTCATTCGCAAGGGGAAGGAAATGGCGCTCAGTGTCACCATTGGCCGACTTGAGGATGGCGAAAAGCTGGTTGCTGCGGACGACAAGAAAAAGTCTGATGCGGCAGCAGCGACAACCGTAACCATTCTAGGCATGACAGCCGCAACGATGACCGATGATCTGCGCGAAAAATACAAGGTCGAAGAAAAAGTCAAAGGTGCTGTGATTACCGAAGTGGCGCAGGATGGTGCTGCCATGGAAAAAGGCCTTGAGGTTGGTGACGTGATCATGGAAGCGGGTGGCAAGCCTGTGGAAGTTGCCGGTGATATTTCGAAGGCGATTGAAGACGCGACGAAGGCGGGCAAGAGTTCGGTGTTGTTGCTGACCGCAAAGGCCGGCAAGGGCACGGAGACGCGCTTCATTGCTTTGAAAATCAAGAAGTAATTGTTGGCACGTCCTTTGCTCCATGATGATGTCTCGGAGCAAATTGACACATGCAGAAGATTGAACGTTACGCAAATGTGGACGGCTTGCGATTGCTGTGTGCACTGGCTGTGTTGTTTTTCCACTATGGGTATCGCGGCAGCCTTGAAGGACTATACAAGCCGCTGTTGCCTTGGGCCGCCATTTCTGACCCGATGAAATATGGCCACATTGGCGTTCATATCTTTTTCTGCATCAGCGGATTTGTGATTGCTTATTCTGCTGCCGGGCGATCGGCTTTCAGTTTTGCAACAGCGCGGTTTGCGCGGATTTATCCGACGTTTATTATATGCCTGACGATTTTATTCGGCGCGCGAATGATGTGGGGAGGACCGGAATTGCCCACAAGCCTTGCGCAATATCTTGCGGGATTTGCCATCTTCCCGAAACCTTTCGGACAGGATTTTCTCAGTGGTGTGTACTGGTCGATTGTGGTGGAACTGCTATTCTATGCTTGGGTGTTTGCGCTGATGTTGAGCGGGTTGCTTCAACGCTTTTCGTTGCAGATCACCTCGGTTTGGTTGTTGTTTTCGGCGCTCAATGAGTTGCTGCTGGGGCATGCGGGTTTGCGAATGGCGCTCATTACAGAATTCGCGCCATATTTCGCGTTTGGCATGTTGCTGCAACGGGTGCAGGTGGAGCGGTTAACGTGGTCTGTCGCCGGACTGATGGCAGCCGCCGTAGCTTTGGGCGTTGCTGTGTTGTTGCGTGAAACGGAGGATATTCGCGTCACCTTCCATATCGCCATTTCAGATGTGACCTCAATTGCAGCATTGCTGACAGGTCTCACCGCGCTGGTCTGGGCAGTTGAAGTGAAGCGGCCTCTGTTTCCAATTTCGATTTTAGGTTGGGCGGGCGGGATCAGTTACCCACTGTATCTTTTGCATGAAGGCTTGGGACAGGTGGCTTTTGTGCGGTTGCGATCGCAGTTGGATGGAACAATGCTGTTTGTCGCTTGTGCGACAGCCGTTGTTGTTTTGGCCAGTTTGGTGTGGTGGGGTTTTGATCGGCATGCCGTGCCTTGGACGAGGCGGCAGCTGGAGCGTCTCCCGATGCCTGAATTTGCAGCAATTCAAGCCAAGCTGACAGGTCTGTGAAAAAATAGGCAGACTTATGCGTTTGGTGCATCGCAACATTATTGTGCATCGCAATATTTTATGTTAGGGCGCGTTTCATCTTAACCAAGGAGATGCCCCCATGATTGTACAGCTCAAACCAGAAACCGAAGCCGCCATCCGCGCCCGGGCGCATCAGATCTGGGAAGAAGAGGGCCGACCGAATGGTCGTCATGAAATGCATTGGCAACGCGCCTATGAGGCTATTGTTGATGTCGCGCCGCTCACCATTGCAACGCCAGTTAAAGTCGCGAAGGCCGATGATGTGTCGCTGATCGACGGTGTTGGGCCCAAAATCACCAAGCAACTTGCAGATGAAGGCATCACCAGCCTGTCTCAGATCGCTGCGATGACGCCCTTGGCGCTGTCTGCTCTTGACAGCAAACTCGGTTTCAAAGGCCGAACAGCCCGTGAAGAGTGGATTGAACAAGCCAAGGAATTAGTGGCCGGAAAACCGCCGCGCGCAAAGGTAGATCAGGCCAAGGCTGCGAAGAAGACGTAATTCTTGGAGGGGGCGGCTCTACCGCCCCCAACGCGTTATTTTCTGAAAGCTGCAGCTTCCTCTGCGTGTAATGCCTTGCCGTGTTTTGCGAAAAGGTCACGGCCGCTTTTCGGGTGTTCGTGAAAAGTTGGAATATCAAAATCTTCAATGGTTGCCGCAGACGGCGTCAAGTGGTCGTGAATCCATTTTCGCTCACGCATATGGGCCAAACGCTTGTCGTTTTTTTCCGACTCATTTGGAATGTTGGGGACAAAGGGATTCTGACGAACGGATCGGGTCATTATGCACTCCACGTTGTTGAACCAAGTGAATGAGACTT
>CAXTLE010000203.1:0-5790 GCA_964244855.1 uncultured Aestuariivirga sp.
TTTCGAATCGGATGCCAATGAATATCAGGCAAGAAAAATAGCCAATAGCAAACCGCTCGCGCTTGACAATAGCAACTTCCTCAAGATAAGACAACAAACAAGCAGACAAAATTGTCGACGATTTTGGCGGCAGAAATTGGAAGGTCGGATAGACCGACTTTCATCAAAAAAGTGTCGATCAATGGGAGAAGAAGATGGCAGGCCGTCTCAAGGGTAAGCGTGTGGTATTTGTTGGCGCTGCGACTGGCATTGGTCGGGCGACCGTCAAGATGTTTGCAAAAGAAGGCGCAAAGGTCGTCATAGCTGACAACAACTCCAAGGGCGGAGCCGCGACAGCCAAAAGCGTCAAAGCAAAATTCATTCAGTGCGACATCGCGGACGAAGCGAGCGTCAAGTCGATGATTTCCCAAGCGGCAAAAGCGCTTGGCGGCATTGACGTGTTGGTCAACAATGCCGCAATTCAATACTCAGGACTGATCACAGATTTTGATGCCGATCACTGGGATAAAATTTACGCAGTGAATGTCAAAGGAATCTATCTGGTGTGCAAGCACACAATTCCCTACCTGCGCAAGTCAAAGGCGGCTTCAATCGTAAACACGGCATCGCTTGCTGGCTACAGGGGCGGCGGCGGTATGACTGCCTATTCCTCAACAAAGGGCGCTGTGATTGCGTTGACAACCGCACTTGCCCTTGAGCTTGCCCCCCATCGCATTCGTGTGAACTCGGTTTGTCCAGGGTGGGTTGACACGCCCTTTAATGGGCCTGCGATTCAGTTCATGGGTGGACCAAAAGTGCAGGCCGAAATCCTTTCCAAGATGGTGCCTCTTGGCAGGCAAGCCGATCCTTCAGAGATAGCACCGCTCTATGTTTACCTCGCCTCAGACGAGTCTGGCTTCATGACGGCGCAGTCCATCGTCATTGATGGCGGTGTCTACAACTGAACACAATAAATGTAACAACAGGAGGAACTACGATGTCTATTACCGCAGCCCAAGCTCAAAAAGCAATTGCAGCCGGTTTGGCCAAGGCCAAAGAGGTTGGCTCACCATCCACCATCGCAATCCTGGATTCCGGGCGCAATCTTGTGGCACTTCAACGCATGGAAGGTGCACCATTGGCGAGCATCGAAATTTCCCAAGGCAAAGCTTACACTTCCGCCTCGCTCATGATGAACACAGCCGACCTGACCCAGTATGTGCAACCCGGTGGGCCATTCTACGGCCTCGAGGTTTCTCATCGCCATACGATGGTTGTCTTCGGCGGCGGTGTGGTTGCAAAGAAAGGTGATGCGATCATTGGTGCGGTGGGCGTCGCTGGTGGCATGTTGGATAATGATATCGCTATTGCCAACGCAGTTTCAGCTGCTCTCTGAAACCTTCTTGGCGGCGGCCAGGTGCCGCCTCCTTTTTTGTTCTGTCGCAATAGGATTGTATAATGCATGTTGTGGTTATTCTCCGGCTAGTGCCGGACGCCAGTGAGGAGTTGGAAGTCAATTCGGCGCAAAACGACATTGACCGCGAGTGGATTGGATTCCAGCTCTGTCCGTTTGACGATCACGCCTTGGAAGAAGCTATTCTTCTCAAGGAGCGAGCAGGTGCCAAGGTTACAGCCTTGGCGCTTGCCGGCACTGGTGTTGATAAAATGCTGCAAAGTGCCGTTGCAAAAGGCGCAGACGAAGTCGTGCGTCTTGAACATTCCATTTCTGATTTGCGAGATTCATTCGCTGTTGCGGAAGCCCTGGCCGCTGCGATCAAGTCTTTATCTGCAGACGTAGTGCTAACGGGCGTGTTGTCGCCCGAAGATGTTCTGGGACAACTGGCCCCCACCTTGGCTGGAAAGTTACGGTGGCCGACTGTCAATGCCGTAAGTGGTGTTGTTGCGAAGTCAGGAAAGTTGGAAGTCCGCCAAGAATACTCTGGCGGCAGGTCGGCGCAATTGTTGGTCGCCTTGCCTGCAGTGCTCGGCATACAGGCAGCTTCGCAACCGCCCCGTTATGTGGCGGGGTCAAAGCTACGGCAAGCAATGGGGACAAAAATCAATTCTGTCCAGGCAGGTTCGGTGACGTCAGGCAGCGTAGCACGTGTGACGTCCATTAATGTGCCGTCGAAGGTTGCGGGTGCGCGCATGTTGGAGGGAAAGCCGGATGCTATCGCCGCGCAAGTCGTGAAACTGCTCGGAGAGAAGAGCCTGTTGGGGTCAGCAGTATGAAGATTCTGATTTACATAGAGCACGTTGCTGGCCAGATTGCAGCACTGAACGCTGAGCTGATGACACTTGCGCGCGATCTTGCAGACCAGTCGTCCGGTTCAGTGGAAGCCGTCGTTGTTGGGGCTGAAACGGCTGCGATTGCGACAACTCTCCAGCATGTTGATGTCGTTTTGTCAGTTCAGGATAAGGCGCTCGCAAGCTACAACCAGCCGGGACATTCATCTGCACTTGAAAGTGCAATTTTTGAACGCAAGCCAGACCTCGTCTTGTTCGGTTACACGTCAAGTGGTCTTGATCTCGCACCGTATCTTGCGGCACAGCTGAACCTTAGTTACGCTTGCTATTGCAAAGATCTGCGCGTGGCGAGCGGTGCGCTGTCCGCAACCTGTCAAATCTATGGCGGTAAACTGGAAGCGGAAGTCGAACTCTCAGGGCCTGCCATCGTGGTCATAGCTCCCGGTGCTTTCCGCGAAAAAAACTTGGCCAAACGCAAAGCTGAGATCATTCAACTGAAGTTCGCGCCACCTTCGGGACAAATTGAGTTTGTCTCTGCCTCGGAGCTGGATCCTAATGCGGTTGATATTACCAAAGCTTCGAAACTGCTGTGCGTGGGTCGGGGGATCGGTGAAAAAGCCAACATCGACGAAGCCCAGGATTTGGCGACGGTGCTGGGCGCTGAGTTGGTTTCTTCGCGCCCCCTCGTCGACGCGGGTTGGTTTCCAAAGGAACGGCAGGTGGGTAAATCGGGTCGGAAGGTGAAGCCCAAGCTTTATCTCGCAATAGGTGTATCCGGTGCGCCTGAGCATCTGGAAGGAATGGCTGCTTCCGACGTGATCATCGCTGTGAACAAGGATCCGAAGGCGCCAATTTTTCAGGTCGCTCATTACGGTGTCGTTGGCGATGCACTGGACTTTGTGAGCGCATTACAAAAAGCGCTGAAAGCAGGATAAGGTGCCATGGGTGACCGTGCTATCCCGCTTCTGATTGTCACAATCATTTTCGTCGCCATTTCGGTTTGGCGTTTTTCACGTGTCTTGAGACCAGTTTTAGCGGGCGCTGCATCGCCAAGGTTTGACCGGTTGTCCGAACGCTTCAGCGGCGTTCTGGGCGATGTCGGCCTGCATCGCCGACTCCTGCGTATCCGCTATTCCGGAATCCTGCATGCCTTTATGTTCTCGGGCTTTATTGTCCTTTTGTCGGCGACTCTCGAAAGTTTCGGGAGAGGCTTCTTCAGTGGATTCTCGCTTTCTCCCATTGGCGGTGATACGTGGATTGCCCTGCTGCAGGACATTTTTGCTGTCTTGATCATCGCAGCCCTTGTGATGGCCATTTATCAGCGTGCTGTCATCAAGCCCAAACGCTTCGCATCATCCCGCAAGACCGACGCCTGGCAGATTTACGCATTGGTTGCGCTGGTCGTCGTCAGCCTCTTGATGGAAGCGGCTTTGGGACATATCGCAACAGGTGAAAATTCCAGCTGGCGTCCACTAACGTCAATGATTGCCGACGTTCTCTCAGGGATCGGCGTCACGCAATCTTCAGCGGCGTTTGGTGAAGGTTGCTTTTACTGGCTGCACGTTCTCGCCATTCTCACGTTCCTCGCCTACATTCCCGGTTCCAAACACCGACACATTTTCACAGCCATACCCAACATTTTTTTCCGGTCGCTGGATCGAAAATCTGAATTGCCGAAAGTCGATCTCGAACAGCCAGACAGTGTTATCAAAGACATTGATCAGTTCACGTGGAAGCACAAGCTTGATCTCATTTCTTGCACAGAGTGCGGACGCTGCGAAGCCGCATGCCCTGCCAATGCATCCGGATTACCACTGAGCCCCAAAAATCTGATCATGGATCTACGCGATCACATGTTTGATCGCGGGGATGCAAAAGGCCCTTTGGTGGGCTCGGTTATTTCAGAAGAAACTCTTTTTGCTTGCACGACATGTCGTGCATGCATGGATGTGTGTCCCGTACGAATTGAACCAATGACCAAAATCATCGAATTGCGCCGCACCGCAATCGAAAATGGTGACATCGAACCGATGTTGCAGGACGCGCTCGCGAATTTGCAGCGCACTGGCAATGCGCAAGGCAAATCTCCCCGCCAACGCGCGAGATGGACAGAGGGCCTGCCCTTCAAGATCAAGGATGCACGTGAAGAGCCTGTCGACATTCTCTGGTACGTTGGAGATCACGCTTCATATGATCAGCGCGTCCAAGCGATAACCCGAAAAGTTGCAATGTTGTTGCATGCGGCGGACGTGGATTTCGGCATTCTTTATGAAGGCGAACAGAATGCCGGTAACGACATTCGCCGCGTCGGAGAAGAGGGTGCCTTTGAGACCCTTGCCAAGTCCAACATTGAAGTTCTCTCCCAATGTCAGTTCAACCGTATCGTCACTACTGATCCACACACGCTGAATACTTTGCGCAACGACTATCCACATTATGGGACAGCGTATGACGTACTTCACTACACGCAACTGCTGCTGGAACTCACGATTGCCGGAAAGCTCAACCTAAAGCCCACCAAAGGTGGCAAAGTCACCTATCACGATCCCTGTTATCTGGGCCGCTACAATGGCATATTTGATGCACCTCGCGAATTGATCCAGCGCGCTGGCCATGAACTTTACGAGATGGCCCGCAACCGGGAAAACAGCTTCTGTTGCGGTGCTGGAGGTGGGCGCATCTGGATGAATGACAGCGCCATGACTGAACGGCCCAGTGAGAACCGTATCAAGGAAGCACTCGAACTCGGCAACGTCAGCCACTTTGTGGTGAGCTGCCCCAAAGACACGATCATGTATGGCGCAGCTGTACAGGCTCTCGGCGTTGAGGACCGCATCACCGTTTGTGATTTGGCCGATTTGCTTGACGCTGAAATACATGAACAAATTGACGAAACAAAAATCGAGGAGGAAGTATCATGACTGACGCAAAACCAAGGCGCGATGATGTCGCGGATGTCTTGATTATCGGTGCTGGTGCCTCTGGTTCTGTCGCCGCAAAGCACTTGGCGGAGGCTGGCTTTAAGGTTGTCTGCCTTGAGCAGGGTCGCAAGATCGATGCAAGTGAGTATCCAGGCTCAAAACAGGAATGGGAGCTTCTGTCGCAAAAGCAGTGGGCGCCAAACCCAAATTATCGCGACCTGGAGCAGGATTACCCCATTGAAACATCCAGCTCGGACGTCAACCCGCTGATGTATAATGCTGTTGGCGGTAGCACGATCCTCTACGCCGCCCATTGGCAACGCTTCATACCCTCTGATTTCCGTGTCAAAACGCTTGACGGTATCGCGGAAGATTGGCCGTTCACCTATGAAGACCTCGAACCCTTTTATGAAGAGATGGAAGTGGAAATGGGTGTATCTGGTTTGGCGGGTGATCCAGCTTACCCGCCGACCAACAAGGCCTATCCCTTGCCCCCCATGCCGATCAACAAGATTGGGCATAAGGCTGCCGAAGGGATGAATAAACTGGGCTGGCATTGGTGGCCGAGCCCAAACTCAATTCCTTCGCGCCCTTACCGCGGACGCAATGCCTGTGTCCGCCGTGGCACCTGCCTGACCGGCTG
>CAXTLE010000204.1:0-5726 GCA_964244855.1 uncultured Aestuariivirga sp.
GGTTCAGTGCCGCCGCGACCGTAGCTCGCGGGGCCAGGGTTGGAGCCTGCACTGTCTGGCCCCACGGTGATACGTTGCAATTTGTCGACGCGGGCAATAGAGCCGCCACCTGCGCCAATTTCCACCATTTCAATGACGGGAATGCGCACGGGAATGCCGGAGCCTTTCATGTCCTTGTAGGCCCGTGCGATTTCAAAACGGTGTGCGCGTTCGGGTTCGTAGTTTTTCAGCAGGCAGATTTTCGCCGTGGTGCCACCCATGTCGAAGGACAGTACGTCTTTCAGTTTTAACTGTTGCGCCATGCGTGAAGCCAGAATGGCTCCGCCTGCGGGGCCTGATTCAACGAGCCGGATGGGGAAACGGCAGGCGGTATCGAGTGTCGTCAGTCCGCCACCGGACATCATCAAGTAGAGTGGCGCGTTGAGCTTCATGGCGGCAAGGCCGTCTTGCAAACGCTGCAAATATCCAGCCATCAAGGGGCGCACATAAGCGTTGGCAACGGTGGTTGAGAAGCGTTCGTATTCGCGGATTTCGGGCGCTACTTCGCTGGAGATGCAGATGGTGACGTTGGCTGGCAGCAAAGGCTTCAAGATTTCGCGCAGGCGCTTTTCATGCGAGTCATGGGCGTAGGCATGCAGGAAACCAATGGCGACAGCAGTTGCACCTTCGGCAATAATCCTGTCGGCCAAGACCGGAATTGCGGCTTCGTCCAAAGCAATCAGAACATTACCATTCACTGCCAAACGTTCTTTTACCGTCAGCCGCAAATGCCGTGGCACCAGTGGCGTGGCGCGGTTGATGTTAAGGTCATAGTGATCGAAGCGCTTTTCGTAGCCTTGCTCGATCACGTCGCGGAAACCTTCCGTGGTGATGAAGGCGGTGACGGCACCTTTCCTTTCGATCAGGGCGTTGGTGGCCAAGGTGGTTCCGTGGATAAACACGCTCACATCCTGCGTTTTGATACCCGCTTCTGCTATCAGTTGTGCTGCTCCTTCGAGCACGGCCAGTTCGGGTGCCTGGGTCGTGGTCAGCAGTTTTCCGCTCCAGCGTTTTGCGCCCTGTTCGAGGACAATGTCGGTGAAGGTGCCGCCAATGTCGGCGGCCAGTTTGTATGTGAGAGCCATATGCTTCACATGCCCTTAGAAGTGGGTGTTTGACAAGTGGCCAGCGCTGCGCTTCAAACGGGGCAGCATGACAAAAATCACCATTCAAGATGTGGCCCAAAGGGCAAGTGTAAGTGTTGCAACCATTGACCGGGTGCTGAACCGCCGTCCAGGGGTTCGTTTGCAAACCGTGGAAAAGGTTGAAAGCGCCATTCGCGAGTTGAACTATCAACCAGACCGCATCGCGGCGCGACTGGCGCGGGGTCGGGAGTATCGCTTCTGGTTCATTCTGCCGACAACGGCTGGCGAGTTTATGCATGCGATTGTGCAAGAGGTGGAAGATTCCGCCCAGCGCATGAGCGGCGAGCGGGTTGCCATCATGATCAAGCGGGTAGATGTGTTCGACGGTGAATTGCTGGCGCATACGTTGGATGAGTTGGGTGAGGATGTTGACGGCGTGGCTGTGGTGGCGCTGGATCATCCGGCGGTGCGCGAGTCGATCAATGCGCTGATTGCGCGCGGTATTACGGTGGTCACTCTGGTTTCGGATGTGCCGGGGTCGAAGCGCACGCATTTTGCGGGCATCGACAATTCATCGGCGGGGCGCACGGCGGCTGGTTTGATGGGACGTTTTTTGAAGGGCCAAAAAGGCAAGGTTGGCCTGTTTGCGGGGTCCTTGAGTTTGCGTGATCATATTGAGCGGCAGTTTGGATTCGAACAGGTGATGGCGCATGAGTTTCCGCAGTTTGAAATTCTGCCCGTGCGCGAGTCGCGCGATGATGTGGAAAAGACCGAGTCTTTGACGGCGCAGATTTTGAAAGAACACACCGACCTGATTGGGATTTACAACGTCGGTGGTGGCACCAAGGGCATAGTGGCGGGGCTTGATTCATCGGGCCGCGCCAAGGACATTGTGTTTATCGCCCATGAAATTACGGAAGGGTCGCGGCGTGCTTTGATACGGGGGTCGATTGACGCGATTATCAATCAGGATGCCGGACACGAAGTGCGCTCGGCTGTGCGTGTGTTGATTGCGAAGGCTGATCACACGCAGCTGGTTGAAGCGCAGGAGCGGATCAGGATTGATATATTCATGCGGGATAATTTGCCGTAGTTCCTGTGCTTTTAATCGTAAATTTTAATGTAAGTGTTTAGTTGGCTCTATGGTTACAACTGTTTCGCAAACTGACCTCTGGCGGAGTTCTCCTTTGGAAACTCAGATACTTGAGTTTAAAGAAGCCAAGGCTTCATATGACCGTGAAAAGCTGAATGAGTATTGCGTCGCAATTGCAAATGAAGGTGGCGGTCATTTGGTGTTGGGTATCGTTGACGAAAAGCCTCGTCGCGTAGTGGGCAGCAACGCATTTTCCAATCTCGTAGATATTGTGAATGAAGTTTTCCAAAAAGTTGGATTTAGAGTTGAGGCTGAATCAGTTTTACATCCTGATGGCCGAGTCGTTGTCTTTTCTGTTCCTTCGCGACCTCGTGGTACCGCATATCATTTGTCGGGTCGTTACCTGATGCGGTCCGGTGCTTCGCTCACATCAATGTCAGAAGATCGTCTCCGCTCAATATTTGCCGAAGGTGCACCAGACTGGATTGAAGAAGCTGCGTTGAGAGATTTGGATGGCCAGAGTGTTGTGGATTTGTTGGATACTCAGACATTCTTTGAACTCCTAAAACAGCCTTATCCAACTGATCGTGCAGGTGTGTTGTCACGATTGGTTGAGCATAGACTGATTGATCGTGTCGAAGACAGCTACTCCATACGACGGATAGGCGGACTTTTGCTGGCCAAGAAACTCGATAGTTTTCCTGAGTTGGCGGGGAAAGCTCCTCGCGTGATTGTTTACACTTCAAACTCAAAGCTTGAAACACGTTTGGATCAGTTTGGTCAACTCGGTTACGCTGTGGGATTTCAAGGGCTGTGGAAATTTGTGTTACAGCAAATTCCGCAGAATGAAGTGATAGAAAATGCTTTGCGCAAAAAGGCGAAACTCCTGCCTGAGGATAGTATTCGCGAATTGATTGCCAACGCTCTTGTTCATCAAGACTTTAAAGTTGGTGGTTCAGGTCCAATGATTGAAATCTACCCCAACCGCATGGTAATTTCCAATCCTGGTGACCTATTGTGACGCTTGATCGATTTATCGATGGTTACCAGTCGAGAAATGAGAGATTGGCAGATTTTATGCGTCGAATGAATATATGCGAGGAGAAAGGCAGTGGTATTGATAGGGTGGTTCACGAAGCAGAAATGTCACAGCTTCCTGCTCCTCGTTTTCAAAGTGACGGGTTGCGTACAATTGTGACGATTTATGGTCCTCAAGTGTTTGAAGATATGGACCGTGACGATAGAATTCGTGCGTGTTACCAACATTGTGCGCTCAGATGGGTTCTCAATGAGCGGATGACGAACCAATCTTTGCGTGAGCGCTTTGGCTTGCCTGAATCACGCTCTTCTATTGCTTCTCAGATCATCGATGCAGCTCTTGAGGGCGGTAGGATTAAGTCCGACGAATCCGTTGGGAACTCACGCAAGTATGCTCGCTATCTGCCATTTTGGGCGTAACTCTTATTTTAGCGTTTGCAGTGAATTAGTCGCACATCTGTATAAAACACATGTTTTTCATATACTTGTTATTTTAGCTTATCCCAACAAACTGTTGTACTGAGGGTATTGAAGGTTAATTGTCAGCCTTCACAGCTTCTTCAACCCTGCCTCAATCTGCCCACGTCTCGCCTCCAGAAACGGTGGCAGCGATAATGTTTCGCCGAGCGTTTCCACCGACTCGTCTGCGGCAAAGCCTGGTGCATCTGTTGCGATTTCGAACAGGATGCCGTTGGGTTCGCGGAAGTAGAGGCTTTTAAACCAGAAGCGGTCCACCGGGCCGGAATTTGACACGCGGAACTGGTTCAGGTGGCTGGCCCAGGCGCTGTAGTCTTTCATGGCGATGTTGAAGGCCACGTGGTGCACGCTGCCTGCACCCTGTCTCGCTGGTTGCAACAAGGGCTCAACGCGGATGTGAAGTTCCGAGACAGGGCCTTCGGCGTTCATTTTATAGGCGTGTAGTCCGTCGTCATTTTTTAAAAGTGTCATGCCCATGACGCGGGTTAGTACGGCGTCGGTTGCGGTAATGTCTGGCACGCTCAAGGTGATGGGGCCAAGACCACGGACTTGAAGTTCTGCGGGAATGGGGGATTTTTCCCAGACGGCAAATGGCGTGTCGCTCTCGTCGTTGACAAGTGAAAGTCGCTGGCCTTCGAAGTCTTCGAAATCCATTGTCAAGCGGCCCAAGCGTTGGATGGGGTCTTTGAATCTCACATTATTCTTTTTGAAATGATCAGCCCACCAGGCAAAGGCGTTTTCGCCCTTGATGCGAAGCCCGGTGCGGATGATGGAATTGGTTCCGCGGCGTTCTGGCCCGGTTGGCCAGTCGAAGAATGTAATATCGGTGCCGGGGTTGCCTTTGCCGTCGGCGTAAAACAGGTGATAGGCGCTGGTGTCGTCTTGATTGACGGTTTTCTTGACCATGCGCAGGCCCAGCACTTGCGTGTAGAACTGGTGGTTCCTTGGCGCATCGGCGGTGATGGCGGTGAGGTGGTGGAAGCCATTGAGTTGCATCATATGATCCGTAATTCGAGTGGTTACGGATCAGATAGGCGCTCTCTCAGATTTCTTCAACGCCTTCCGGCTGGCCCAACACAAAACCTGTGCCATCGAGATTATAAATATCTGGCCTGAAATTGACGCGGCCATCTTCCGTTGCCCAGGCTGTCAAATACATGAAGCGCACATCGGCTGTGCGATGAACAGGCATGACATAGGTTTCTTCAGACGCTGTGATCATTTCAAACTGGGCTTCGTTGAAGCCATCCTGACCGGATAAAATCCAGTCGATGAACATGCGCACATTGTCGACGCGCACACAGCCTGAGCTTTCAAAACGGGCGTTTTGCTGGAACAGTTCACGATGTGGCGTGTCGTGCATATAGACCATGAACTTGTTGGCGAAATTCACTTTGACTGTGGCCAGGGAATTGTGTTCGCCGGGGTCCTGGCGGAATTGGTAGCGGTCAGCTGCCGTATTTTCCCAGTCAACAGATGTTGGATCAATTTCAGGTCCGCCGACACCGTCAAATACGCGAATGCGCATCTGGTCGAGATAGCCTGGGTCTTTCAGGTATTTCGGCAGAATATCCTTGGCCACAATGGAGGCTGGCGCATTCCAGAACGGGTTGAAGGTTACATCCGTGACCTTGCTTTCAAGCGACGGTGTAGGGCGCGAGACTTTGCCGACAACAACGTTGTGCCGCGCATAGACGATGCCGTTTTCGACGGTTTCCAACTGTGTCGACGGAATATTGACGAGAATATTGCGTTCGCCCAAGCCTTGCGAATAGGTGGCGACGCGCACCTGGTTTTCCTGCAGCTGGAACAGGCGGTGGCCTGCAGCCACGTCAAGTTCGCCACGCGTGCGATTGTCGACTTTGCCTGATGGCGCAATGCCATGGTTGATCTGGAAGCTGCGTACAGCGCCGATGATCTGGCCGTCATAAACATCTGACGCTTCGACAGAGAGTGCATCGATATCGAGATAGTTTTCGCGGACAAGGCGTTCG
>CAXTLE010000205.1:0-5696 GCA_964244855.1 uncultured Aestuariivirga sp.
CTGCACGGGCCTCCCCAATACCCTTTTCTGTCAACGCCGGATCTTTCCAGCCTGTGAACAGGTTCTTCAAATTCCATTCCGATTGTCCGTGGCGGACGAGGACGAGTGTTCCAGTCATTGTTTCAATCCCAATACATCTTGCATGTCATAAAGTCCGGCCTTCTGCGCTTGCGCCCACAGCGCTGAACGCACAGCACCGCGGGCAAACATTTCGCGGCTCTGGGCCTTGTGTGTGAGTTCAATCCGCTCTGAATCGCTGGAGAACATCACGGTGTGGTCGCCAATCACGGCACCGCCGCGCAAAGTCGCAAATCCAATATCACCGACTTTGCGCGCACCCGTATGGCCATCGCGCGAGCGCACTGATTTCGCAGCCAAATTAATGTGGCGCCCATCAGCTGCAGCTTTCCCCAGCATCAATGCAGTCCCCGAAGGCGCATCAATCTTGTGCTTGTGATGCATTTCCAGAACTTCAATATCAAAATCATCGCCCAGCATGGCAGCGACCTTTTGCACGAGGCCTTGCAGAATGTTGATCCCTAAACTGTAATTCCCGGATTTGACAATCCGTGCCCTTTGCGCCGCCCAGGCAATGGTCGCCTCGCCTGCGGCCTCAATGCCAGTGGTACCGATCACATGCACCTTGCCATGTTCAGCCGTATGCTTGACCAATTCAAGCGTTGCTGTGGGCACGGTAAAATCGATAATGCCATCGACAATCGGCATCAGAGCCTTTGCGTCGTCGGTAATTTTCACACCGAGATTGCCAACGCCAAACAAGGTGCCGTAATCCATGCCGACATAGGCCGAGCCCTTGGCCTCAAGCCCGCCTGCGAGAACGCAGCCCGGCGTGTCGTTGACAATGCGGGCCAATTCCCGGCCCATGCGGCCGCCGGCTCCGGCGATGGCGAGTTTCATGATCATGGGCAGGGCTCATAGCAATCCGAAACCGAATTTGAAAGCGCCCAAATTCGGACACAAGTCCAAAATAGGACCATAGTCATGATGAAGACGGCGCTTAAATATCTGGCCCTGTTTGTGGCCTTCACCATTGTCTTGCCAATCATGCTGGGAGCAGCCTTGGGCTATGCCCGTGGCTGGCCAAAAAACTGGAAAGTGGCCAGCTGGGCGTCATCCAAAGTGCTACCCGAAGCCACTGGTGTAAAGCCCGCAACTGTTATCATTCTGGCCAGCCGCACCGGGCAATGGAAAAGCATTTTCGCTGAACACATGTCGATTGTGGTAAAGTTCGAGAATGCCACCCACTGGACCCGCTATGACGTGGTTGGCTGGGGCAACCCCGTGCGGAAAGACGCTTACGTTGCCGATGCCCTTTGGTACGGCAACACACCCCGCGTGATCTATCGATTGGAAGGTGAAAAAGCCGCCAAACTCATCCCCGCCATTGAAACTTCAATAGCAAACTATCCGTTCCAGAAAAAAGGCAGCTACACCGTCTGGCCCGGTCCGAATTCCAACACGTTTGTGAGCTGGGTCGTCCGCCACACCGATGGGTTGGATGTGGAACTCTCGTCAGTGGCCGTTGGCAAAGACTGGTTGGGCAGTGGTTTCGGCTTTGCGCCGGCACCTTCCAAGTCTGGTTACACCGCAACCTACGGCGGCTACATCGGCGGCACTCTGGCGTGGGATGAAGGCCTCGAATTGCATGTTTTGGGCTCCACCATCGGCATTGATCCCGGTGACCTTGCGATCAAGCTGCCAGCCCTTGGAAAACTCTCGCTTATCGACGCGCCGGGGTAAGTGCTGTTTCCTCAACGTTAATGCGCCAAGCCAGCATGGCGACGTTCAAGAAGCCATAGAGCAGCGCAAAGCCGTTAAGTCCTAAAGCCAAAGGCAACAGCGGCACTTCCAGCAACACCAGAAGATAATTCGGATGGCGTACAAAACGATAAGGCCCTCGCATCACCAACTGTTCATTTGGCACAGTCAGAATACGTGTCGACCAACGTGACCCAAGGGTCGCCAAGATCCAGATCCGGAACGCCTGCAAGGCAATGTAGAGATACATCAGCGGCCAGATCACCACCGCATCCCAGCCCAGCCACCAAAGCCCTGCCAGCCAAGACGCGTGCAGCAACACCATCACAGGATAATGCGCAGCTCCATGTTCCACAGCACCCTTGACCATGAGTGCAGCAGTGTTACGCCGCGCAATAACGAGCTCGCTCAAGCGCTGCAAAGTGACGAGCAGAA
Organism: uncultured Aestuariivirga sp.; assembly: GCA_964244855.1. Classification (GTDB taxonomy): domain Bacteria; phylum Pseudomonadota; class Alphaproteobacteria; order Rhizobiales; family Aestuariivirgaceae; genus Aestuariivirga. Next base: position 2,215 of record CAXTLE010000205.1, read on the forward strand.
GGATGATGCTGGCGGTAGTCACTGGAAGGTCACCAGAGTTTTATATCCCCTAAAACACGTCATTCCAAACGACCGCTCTGTCGCGGTCGATTTGGAACCCCACTTTGAAGGCGAAGAGCGTGACCCGTCGAAGCTAAGCGGGGTTCCAGCTCGCGCTCCACAAGGGCTACGCTTGGCTGGAATGACGGGAAGCTTGTTATGAAATGACATGAAACGCTTCACTGCCTACTCCACCAACGTCAAAAAGCTCGCCGTAAATCCCGGCCCCAGTGACCCAACAAACCGCCGACCCTTGGCCTTTTGCTTGAACGCCTCCTGCAATACGAACAACACCGTGGGTGCTGACATATTGCCATAGCCCGCCAAGACTTTCCGCTCATTCTCAAGCGTGCCGTCCTGCATTTCAAAAACCGTCTCCAGCGCCTGCAACACCTTGGTACCGCCGGGGTGGAAACTGAAGTGGCCAATGTCCATCAGGCTCATATCGTTGCGCGTCAAAAACTCCTCCGCCGCAGGCCGCATATCGTTCAATACCAGATCAGGAATGCTGCGGGCAAAGATGGCACCAAGGCCCTCGTCATCCACGCGCCAACCCATGATGTTGATGGTGTCTTTCCAGGTGTGCTGGCCCATGAATTCAATGGCAGGGCCATCGCCATCCGCACTGATCACCATGGCGGCCGCACCGTCACCAAACAGCGCCGTAGCCACGATATTGGATTTCGACATTTCATCAGGTCGAAAATGCAAAGTGCAAAGTTCTATGACCACCAGCAAAACCTTGCGCGGCTTTGCGCCCATTGCCAACTGTGCCGCAAGTGCTAATCCCGTAACACCACCGGCACAACCAAGGCCAAACACGGGAACCCGCATCACATCATCGCGAAACCCCATCTCATGCATCACATGTGCTTCAACCGAAGGCGTGGCGATTCCGGTTGATGACACCGTCACAATTACATCAATGTCCTTGGCAAGTACCTTCGCCTTGTCCAGCGCTTCGCCTGCTGCTTGCCGGAACAAGGTTTTCGCACCCTCGAGAAAACGCGCCGCGCGGTCACCCCAGCTGGTCGCGGTTTCAAACCATTCTACGGGACAAACAGAATAGCGGCGATCAATGCCTGTATTGGCGAATACACCCGCCATCCGCTCAAACTCGTCACCAAAGCGGGCGAAAATCCGGCGGGCTTCGGCTTGAACGAATTCGCGTTCGAGAATGTGGGTGGGAACAGCAGTGGCAAGGCTGGCAATACGAACAGGGGCAAAGTAAGTCATGGCAATCCGTTATAGTGGTTTATCCCACTACGCAAACAACGGTTTAACAGCCTTTATTGATCCCACACCGGACACCAATTGCCGTTCACGAGTCTGTGATCACCGTCCAGCCCGCGAATCTCTGAGATTTCGAACTCCGTCAATGTAATGTCCTGCGCCGCCAGATTTTCAGCAATCCGCGCCTTTGATCCCGAAGACGGAATCACAATGTGCCCCTGCGACATCAGGAAAGCCAAGGCAATTTGCCCCGCCGAAGCCGAATGCTGCGTGGCAATGGCGAGAAGCGTTGCGTTGTGATTGACGGCACCTCGCGCCAATGGCGAATAGGCAGTGGTCGATATGCCTTTCTTGTGCGTGTAATCGACAATCACCCGGTTCTGAAACAGCGGATGGATTTCAACTTGGTTGGTGGTGATGGGGCGGTCGCCAAGGATTGTGATTGCGGCATCCAGATGCTTTTTGGTGAAGTTCGAAACCCCGATGTGTCTTGCCAAACCCTTGTCGAACACCTCGGCGAATTGGCTCATATAGTCATTGATGTCATAAACATCTTTGATCGAAGGCCAATGCACAAGCAGCAAGTCCACTGCGTCGAGCCGCAATTTAGCCAATGATGCTGTCACATGCGGCATCACTTGCCCTGGTCCCAGGTGTTCGGGTGCAACTTTTGTGGTGATGAAAATATTGTCGCGGTCAATGCCAGACTCTGCAATGGCCTTGCCCACGAATTCCTCGTTGTTGTAACCCTCAGCCGTATCAATGTGACGGTAGCCTGCATCCAGCGCCATGCGCACGCCATTGTAACATTCATCTCCCGGGCGGTTCCATGAACCATAACCAATTTGCGGAATGGGGCCGATCATCTTCATTGCCGTCATACTCCTGAATAAAGTAACTATACGGTTATTTGTCCGTCTTCCGCAATGCCAATGTACGAGGCCTTGGTGAGGGTAAGATAATCGTCTTCACTAACCGCCAGAACCGGACATTGGTTCCCGTAAAGTCGCGCCGCCACTGCAGCACCAATTGCCAGATTGATGTCAGGCGTGATCAGGATAATACCAAGAGGTGCAGTGCCACGTCTGATGGCTTCGGCAATGCCTCCGGGTGTGCCGCCAGACCCCCGCGTTTCCGGCAACAACAGAATATGCCCACCGAGATAAGCGCCCGATTGCGGATGATGCGTGTCAACAATCCTGCCGGAACGCGGATCATAGGCACCCCAGAAGCTCACCGGTTCCGTGAGCACCAAAACAGGTCCCGCCGCATTTCCCTTATTGAGAACAGTGCCGCTGATCATGATACTGCCCACAAGTGAGGGTCACGCCAGACTTCGCCCCGGATTGCACTCTCCACGCATTCCCGCAGCGAGCCAAAGCACACGCTAACCGGCAACATGCCCGGCGCGTAGTAAGCCCATTTCGCCGAATTGGTCATCACGCGACCTTTCATGCCGTTGATGCCCGGCGCATAATAACTGCAAATATCGCCAATGATGCTAACGCCAGCCCGCTGTAAAATCTCATCCCAGCCTTTGGAAACGACATAGTCCCAGACAAAGCGCGACGTGGTGATGGTGAAGGGGATCGTCGCTTTGCGCCCATCCAGCGCCTCCATCACAGTGCGGAATTCCGACGCTGAAAAATGTGGCGTACCCAGCGCCACCATATCAAGCGGGCCATCGCGCGACGTGGAGAGCTGCGCCTGCGCTGCGATAAGATCATCGCGCGCGAGGTAATGAACATCACCCGAAGTGAACACAGCCTCCAACGCAGGCGCTTCCGGCGTCACCCCCACACCATGCCAAAGTTCAACCCCGCCGGACGAAGCAACAGCAGTGCTCACCGCCTTCAAATCATCCTTGCTAGTTGAGGGCAACAATCCCGTAATCACAGGTACCCGCCGCCCTGCAATCCGTCCCACATGATGGCCCAGCAAATGGTGGAATACATTTTCCGAAAGCCAGGTCTCGGGCAGCGCCGAAACATCAAACCGCAATTCCGCCTGTCGCCCTGCATTGGTATGCAAACCCGCATAGGGCGCCTTGCCAATCAGCGCACAGGCCACGTCAAGATAATCACCATACTTGTTGGTGCGCGCCCCCGTGACCGAATTGTAGTAAGTCACCGCATTGGATTCACCCACAACAATATGGTCCCCAAATTTCGGTCCACCCGGAATCTGATAAGGCGCACAAGTCCACGTCG
>CAXTLE010000206.1:0-5683 GCA_964244855.1 uncultured Aestuariivirga sp.
CGCTTGCATGGCATGCAAGAGGTCGGCGGTTCGATTCCGCCTGGCTCCACCAATCCTCTTTTAGACGAACTCACGTTATTCCGGAGGCCGGGCCTCATAATATTTAATTCAGAGCGCCGGACGGTCAATTGAATTCATGTCTGACCATCTCGTCATTGCGGCGTTCACGGGATTGACGGGCAAATTTGGTTGAACTGATCATCCGATACCCTAATGTGGTGAGTGGCCGAATTGTTGTTTGCAAGGACAACGCCAAATTCCAAGCATTCATTCGGCTATGGCTTTTAGCATTTCCGCGTAGGCAACGGGGTTTTCGACGCAGGGAATATGAGCTGCTCCTGTGATGACTTCGAAGCGGCTGTTGGGGACGAGATGCGCTGACGACTCAACCAGATTGAATGGCGTTGATCCATCTTGGTCACCTGCGATGAACAGCGTTGGAATTGCTATGTTTGCGGCCTGCGCCGTGAAGTCGGCATCGCGTATGGCTTCGCAGCAGGCGATGTAGCCACCAAGGTTGGTTCGCGCGAGCATGGTGCGATAGAGTGCAAGTTCTTCAGGAGCGCGTTGATGAAACCCAGGCGCAAACCACATTTTCATGATAGCATCGCAGAGGCTTTCGATGCCATCAGCTTCGACAGCGGCGATGCGCTGTCCCCAAGATTGCTCGTTGCCAATTTTGACGGCCGAATTGCTGATAACCAATTTGGAAACGAGATCTGGTCGCATTTGATAGAGTGACTGCACAATCAGGCCGCCGACTGAGAGGCCGACTGTGATGGCTTGCTTTATGTTTAAGTGGTCGAGTAGGGCCGCAAGGTCAGCTGCGTAGGTTTCAATTTTGTGTGGTGCTGTGCCGAGCGTTGAAAGCCCGTGGCCGCGTTTATCATGAAACACGATATTGAATTCGGATCCGAGCTGTTCAACAATTTTTTGCCAAATCCGAAAATCTGATCCGAGAGAATTCACAAACACGAATGTTTGCCGATGAGCGATAATATCAGGCGCTTCATAATGAATGAACGCATCGCCGCTTTGAAAAGCCTTCATTGCATATCTCCTATTTCCGAGCTCGCCTGGTTGGAATTTTGCTTTCGCGTGGCTGTTCCTTGGCCGATTGGCGCAATTCCATCTCAGCATAGCTTATGATTGCTGCCAGCAATTCAGTTTTATTGTCGCGTCTGTAACCCATGATCACGGGTGATAGAATTTCGGAATCGGCAAGCGACAAAAACACCACGTCGCCAAGCCGCAGGCGCGAAACTGATTGTGGCACCAGTGTCACACCTATGTCTGCTGCCACGAGGCCCAGTGCGGTTTGAATTTCATTCGCTTCAATGACGACATTCGGTTTGAGCTTATGTCTGTTGAATAATTCGAGCACCTGATCGGCAAAGCTTGGCCGGGGCTTGCTTGGGTAGAGAATGAAGGGTTCTTTCGCCACCTGTTCCAACCACACCGTCGACGCATTGCGCAGATGATGTTCCCTGGGAACAGCCAGAACAAGTGGTTCATTGAGGATCGTGCGACGTTCAATGTCCAATTGTCTATCCAGCTCAAGTCGCCCAAAACCAACATCGATCCGGCGCGCAAGCAATGCTTCTTGTTGCTGTAACGTGATCATCTCACTCAAACCAACCTCTACATCCGGAAAGTCGGCTTTGAAACGCCGGATGATACTGGGGAGAAATCCGTAAAGTGCTGAACCCACGAAGCCGATGTTGAAGAACTGGCGTTTGGTTTTTCCGAGTGCGCGTGTGGCGTGTTTGATTTCTTCTGCGCGCTGCAGCAGGCGTTGTCCCTGTTCGTAAAGGAAGCGACCTGCTTCGGTGAGTTCCAATGGGCGCACGGTGCGGTCAATCAAGGTTACGCCGATTTCTTGCTCAAGATTTTGAATGCTTCGGCTTAGTGGCGGCTGAGCCATATTGATGCGCTCTGCGGCATGGACGAAGCTTTTTGCCTCGCATACTGCACTGAAATAACGGAGTTGCTTCAAGTCCATACTATACCTCTAAGGTATTGTGTCAGACCGAGTCAATCTTGGACTTGCTATCAGTCTTTGCGGCAAGGTGATGATATGAAGATCATTGCACTTGAGTCCATTCTTGTCGACCTGCCAACTGTCCGCGTGCATAAGCTGGCGCGGCAAACTGTTATGCAGCAGACCCTAGTAGTGCTTCGGCTTCGCACAGATTCTGGATTGGAAGGCCTTGGTGAAGCAACCACCATTGGTGGACTTTCCTATGGAGACGAGTCTCCGGAGAGCATCAAATCTGCATTGGATTGTTACATTGCACCTTTGGTAACGGGAATGGACGCGCGCAATGTGAACCAGGTTATGGCTGAGGTTGATCGGCATATCGTTGGCAATCGACTGGCAAAATCAGCCTTGGAAACAGCACTTCTGGATGTTTCTGGAAAAGCCCTCGGGGTGCCGGTGCATCAACTGCTTGGCGGCAAGCAGACCGATGCCATGGAATGTATCTGGGGGCTGGCGTCCGGGGACACGGGCAAAGATATTGAAGAGGTCGAGCGGGTTTTATCGCAAAAGCTGCACCGGGGTTTCAAGATCAAGGTTGGCAGCCGTGCAATTGAAAATGATATTGAACACGTTTCCAGAATTGCCAGAGCTGTTGCGGGGCGTGGTTCCCTGCGGATTGATGCCAACCAAGCCTGGGATGAACTCACGGCGACACGTGCCATTGCTGCGTTAGAAGCTGTTGGAGTGACGCTGATTGAGCAACCGCTTATGAAGACGAACCTTGAAGGTATGGCGCGGCTTGCGGCCCGGTTTGATATTGCCATCATGGCGGATGAGTCTGTCTCCACACCCCAGGATGCATTTTCTTATGGCAAGCACCATGCCGCCGACGTTATTGCACTGAAAATTGCAAAGGCTGGTGGTTTGCTCGCGACCAAAGCTGTCGCAACAATTTCCGATGCTGCGGGGATGGCGGTTTACGGCGGGACAATGCTGGAAGGCACAATTGGGACAGTGGCATCGCTGCATGCATTTGCATGCTTGCCGCAAGCGCTTCCATTTGGAACGGAATTGTTTGGGCCATTGTTGTTGAAAGACGACATTGTGCAAGAACGCCCTGCCTATGGCAATTTTACCATTTCAGTTCCCAACAAGCCGGGACTCGGTGTGGACATCGACGAAGACAAGCTTGCGCATTTTCGCCGTGACAAAACGCGTTCAGCAAAGCCCATCGTGGCGCTCAAAACAGGGAGCGTTTGAGCCATGCTTTTTCATGTCCACATGGTCGTATCGCCGCCACAGAACTTGACCAAGGACGCGTTTGAGCAGTTGCGCGCAGCCGAAAAACTTCGGGCACAAGACCTGATGAACCAAGGCATATGGCGGCATCTTTGGCGCATTGCTGGCAAGTACGAAAATTACTCGATTTTTGATGTGAGTGATGCAAGCGAACTGCATGACGTTCTCACCTCGCTCCCCTTCTTTCCGTTCATGAAAATGGAAGTGACAGCACTTTGCCGTCATCCATCTTCGATACGTAGTGATGACACATAACAAAATCTGGAGGATCCAATGGCCAAACGTGCGGTTAAAAAAGCCCAAAAAAAGGTAGAAGAAAAAACCATGAAGGCGCTTGCCAAAAAGGCAAGCGGTCTTGGCGGCAAGAAAGGTGACAAGCGCCTGCAAGCCATCACCAATCGTATTCTGATGGACCTGTTCAAGACCATGCAAGATTTCAAGATCACACCGGATGAAGCGTGGTCAACTGTTTCATATTTTTCCAGCCTGGGGCATGAAGCTGGCTTGCTGACACCAGGTCTTGGCATCGAACACTTCATCGATTTGTTACAGGATGCAGCAGATGCGAAGGCGGGCCTCAAGGGTGGAACGCCACGCACCATTGAGGGTCCACTGTATATTGCCGGTGCGCCGATTTCTGATGGCTATGCGCGTCTCGATGACGGCACGGACAAGGCCGAAGTGCTGATGGTTTCAGGGCAGATTACCGGAAAAGACGGCAAGGCACTGCGCAATGCTGTTGTGGACGTGTGGCATGCAAACTCCATGGGCATGTACTCACACTTTGACCCATCACAGTCGAAATATAACTTGCGCCGCCGCATCAGAACTGATGCTGATGGCCGCTATGCTTTTCGGACCATCTTGCCGGTGGGCTATGGCTGCCCTCCTGGTGGGCCAACAGAAACGCTGCTCAAGAAACTTGGCCGCCATTCGCAGCGGCCATCGCATGTGCATTTCTTCGTTTCGGCCAAGGGCCATCGCCAACTCACGTCGCAATTCAATCTGGCCGGTGATCCACTGACCTATGATGACTTTGCATTTGCAACGCGTGACGAACTTGTTGCTGATGTCCATCGTGTCAAAGACAAGGCGCGCATTGCCGAGCTGCAACTTGATGGACCATTCAACGAAATCATATTCGATTTTGAACTGCAACCGAGCAAGAAAGGCGCCCCCGACTCCGTCGTTCGTCGTGACCGCGTCTCAATTGCTTGATCATACAGAGAGAGGACTAAAAATGAAACTCAATCGCAGACAAATGCTCCAAGGTTCCGGTTCACTTGCAGCAACCGCAGCAGGCGCGACGGTTTTCTCACCAGCAGTCTTTGCGTCGGAAACAATCAAGATCGGCTTTGTATCACCACAGACCGGTCCGCTGTCGATCTTTGCTGAGCCAGATCAATTCGCAATTGATCAGGTGATGAAGGCGACGGGCGGGCAGATTGAAGCGGGTGGAAAAAAATATGCCATCGAATTTGTGATAAAGGACTCGCAGTCAAACTCAAACCGCGCGGCTGAAGTTGCAAATGAACTGATCAATAATGATCACGTTAATCTAATGCTTGCGACCTCAACACCAGACACCACGAATCCGGTTGCCGATGCCGCTGAATTGGCGGAAGTGCCTTGCCTCACCAACGACACGCCATGGCAGCCGCATTTCTTTGGTCGTGGTGGCGACCCGGCGAAGGGTTTCAACTGGACCTATCATTTCTTCTGGGGTCTTGAGGATCTGATTGGCGTGTCGCAGAACATGTGGAAACTGAAGCCAAACAACAATGTGGTTGCAGCTCTTTGGCCCAATGATTCTGATGGCAACGCTTTTGGCGATGCGGCGCATGGTTTTCCATCAGCACCCGGTTTCAAGTATATTGATACGGGCCGTTTTGACATGGGGTCTGAGAATTTCTCATCCCAAATCGCAGCCTTTAAAGAAGCGGGCGCGGAAATTCTCACAGGTGTTGTGCCACCTCCCATATTCGCAAACTTCTGGTCACAAGCAGCGCAACAGGGCTTCAAACCGAAGATTGTCACCGTGCCGAAAGCCCTGGAATTCCCACAGGCACTTGGCGCATTGGGTGATCGCGGCGAAGGTCTGACCACTGAAGTCTGGTGGTCACCATCGCATCCGTTCTCTTCGGGCTTGACCAAGCAAACCTCGAAAGAGCTTGCTGATGAGTATGAAAAAACAACCAGCCGCCCGTGGACGATGCCGCTTGCCTTCAAGCATTCATTGTTTGAAGTCGCCATCAATGCCCTGCGCAGATCGGCCAATCCGCTTGATGCGGCAAGTGTGCGCGATGCTTTGAAAGCCACTGACTATAATTCTGTTGTTGGCAACATCAACTTCGCGAAAGGCCCGGTGCCCAACATTGCAAAGACTGCTTTGGTTGGAGGACA
>CAXTLE010000207.1:0-5635 GCA_964244855.1 uncultured Aestuariivirga sp.
GCGATGTCGATGCTGCCTATGCCGTACAGGATGCCGTCACTAAAGAGGAACTGATCTCAGGCCGTCGGCTGATTGGCAGAAAAATTGGACTGACGTCGCTTGCCGTACAAAAGCAGCTCGGCGTTGGTGAGCCCGATTTTGGCATGTTGTTCGACGACATGTTGGTGGGTGAAAACCTGCCCATCCCCCAGTCAAGGTTGATGCAGCCGAAGATCGAAGCGGAAGTGGCGCTGATATTAGACCGGGATCTGAAAATGGAGCGCCCCACCCTATCAGATGTTTTGCGTGCCATCGGATACGTTGTGCCCGCATTGGAAATTGTTGGCAGCCGGATTGCGAATTGGGACATTCGGATTGTTGATACAGTTGCTGACAATGCTTCCTCAGGATTGTTTGTCCTTGGTGGTCCAGCCCGCAAGCTCGATGGGCTCGATTTGGCGAATGCTTCCATGGAAATGCTGAAGGGCAATGAGGTTGTTTCGAAAGGAATAGGAACAGCCTGTCTCGGGCACCCCCTCAACGCCGCAACATGGCTTGCCTGCGAGATGGTAAAACGCGGCCGTCCGCTTTTAGCGGGCGATGTGCTGATGACCGGGGCTTTGGGCCCGATGATAGTTGTCGCTACCGGTGATCACTTCTCAGCCACCATCAGCGGCCTCGGCACTGTGTCTGCGCTTTTCGAACAATGAGAACGGAAAATCTGAAATGAATGCTATTGCACCAGCGGCCAATCCTGAAATCGGCACTACGGTTACGGCCGCAGGTATTCAAACCAACATACACGACAAAGGCAAAGGCAAACCCGTGTTGCTTTTACATGGCTCAGGACCGGGTGTCAGTGCCTGGGCCAACTGGCGCTTGAACCTCCCGGCTTTCAGTGAACATTTTCGCGTGATAGCGCCTGATATCGTGGGCTTTGGATTTACCGAAAGACCTGCTGGCGTAGTCTACGACAAGAGCACATGGCTTAAACACATTCTTGGCATCATGGACACGTGTGGCGTTGAAAAAGCCGATATTGTCGGCAACTCCTTTGGTGGCGGCATGGCCTTGGCGCTGGCAGCAGCACATCCAGAACGGGTTGGTAAAATCATCCTGATGGGCAGCGTCGGTGTCGAATTTGAATTACCACCGGGGTTGAATGCCGTGTGGGGATATGAGCCAACGATCACTTACATGAAAAAGCTGTTGGATATCTTTGCCTTTAATCGCGCTTTGGTGACGGATGAACTGGCAGAGTTGCGGCACCGCGCTGCAACGCGCCCCGGCGTGGCAGAGGCCTTCATGTCAATGTTTCCAGCGCCTCGACAACGCTGGATTACGGCACTGGCCACCGAAGAAGACAAAATTCGCAGCATCAAATCGCCTGTGCTGATTGTGCATGGCCGCGATGACATCGTGATACCCCTGTCGAATGCCTTGAAGCTTCTGAATCTCATTCCACAGGCCCAACTGCACGTGTTCGGACAATGCGGCCACTGGGTTCAGATCGAACACAAAGACGACTTCAACAGGATCGTCACAGACTTTCTGCTCACACAGGACAAGTGAAAAACAGAGCTGAAGAAGTCAAACCAACAGGAGGAAATGAAATGAAACTCAAGACATTCAAACTCGCCGCAGTAATAGGTTTTGCGCTTGCAGGAACTATTCTGTCACACGGCTCAGCCTCTGCGGCAGCCACATGCGGATTGGCCAATGGTCAAGCTGCAAAAGGTGAACCGATTCTCATTGGTGCAGTGGTCGGTAAAACCGGCCCTGACGATTTCAGCTCGCCCGCAAAATCTGTTCAGGCATATTTCAACTGCATCAATGCGAATGGCGGTATCAACGGCCGTCCTTTGAAATATCTGGTTGAAGATGATCAATGGAATCCGGAGGTCGCGTCACAAGTTGCTGCCAAATTGGTAACCGATGAAAAAGTTCTTGCCATGGTCGGCAACTCATCATTTGTCGAATGCGCTGCGAACGCTAGCTTCTACGAAAAAAGCAATGTCGTATCGTTCTCAGGTGCAGGCGTTCCACGCGAGTGCTTCACGGCCAAAAATATTGCGGCTTACAATGCCGGCCCTCGCCAAAGCCTTGTTCAAACGGCGCAGTATGCACATTATCAATTGGGCGCAAAAAGCATGACGTGTATTTCGCTCAATATCCCCGGCATGGGCGATTGGGCCTGCGGCGGCGTTGAAGCGTGGGCAAAGTCACAAGGTCTGACTGCAAAAACTATTCTGGTCGACCCAGGCTCTGCCGATGCGACATCGACGTTGATCCAGGCCGCTGCCGATAAACCAGATGCTATTCTGATTGGCTTTGCCAAGGGGCTGGCCGTGGCTTTTCTTAATGCAGCCGAGCAACAAGATCTCGCGGCGACAACTAAGTTCGTTATTGCGGGCGGTGGCTACAATGCCGAAGTACCAGCGGCCGTTGGGGCTTACTGGAATGACCGTGCGTTTATCAATTTGGAGCTGAACCTTCTGGAAAGCGAAGGGCCTGATAACAAGAATTGGCAAGCGATCATGGAAGAGTATGGCCAGAAAGATGATCCGCGTGACACATTTTCACAAGCGGGTTACTTGGCGGCAAAGGCAGCAACTGACGCTTTGCTAAAACTTGATCCGGCGAAGATTGACCGCGACAGTGCGTCTTCGGCTTTACGTGAGGTCAAGGGCATCAAGAGCGATATTCTCTGTGACGACTGGTATTTCGGCAAAGATGCAACACGGCACAACGCCGTACACACGACGCGTATGGCAGCATTGACTGATGGAAAATTCAAAGTGGTGCAGGATTGCACAGCATCTGAAGATCCGGATTTGGCTGACCTCAAAGAACTCGAAGCGTCATTGAAGTAAATCCAATACAACACGCGATGTTCTGTTGAATCAGACATCGCGTTTTCATGATCATGACAACGGAGAATTCAGATGTTTGCAACAAACCCGTCTTATGCTGCGCTGCTATTGCGCGTCAGTTCTGGTGTTCTATTTATCGCCCACGGGCTTTTAAAACTGCTGGTATTTACGCCCGCAGGTACAGCTGGATATTTTCAGAGTCTGGGCCTTCCAGCTGCGCTGGCATATGTCGTCATGGCGCTTGAAATACTTGGTGGGCTGGCCCTGATCGCAGGCGTATGGACGCGGTACCTCGCAGTCATATTTGCAATTGAGCTTTTGGGAGCAGCGGCCTTTGGACATGCCAAAAATGGCTGGGTATTTGCGAATGAAGGTGGCGGCTGGGAATACCCAGTCTTCTGGGCTGTTGCTCTCGTCGCATTGGCCTTGATCGGTGATGGCGCCTTCGCGCTTCGACCCAGCACCAAAGCACTGATTGCTCAAAAATAAGAACAACAGCTGGACAGGTGTCTTGAGTGACATCTGTTTAGCCCCTTTTTAATAGCGACTGTAAAAATTGTGCTTCCATTCATCGTCTCAGGTTTTGGATTTGGTGCTGTCTATGCGCTCTCTGGCATTGGCTTGGTCGTGCTATTCCGTTCATCCGGCGTATTGAATTTTGCATTTGGCGCGCTCGGCGCAATTGCTGCACACACAATGTGGTCGTTGATGGCATTTGGTCTGCCGCTCTTGATGTCAGCAATGCTGGCGGTTGCAGTCGGGACAGCAATTTCCAGCATCTATGGGTTGGCGATTGCTTCTCGTTTGAGCCAGCGCAACACCGTCGAAAAAAGTTTGGCGACGCTTGGCCTCGCACTGATCTTGTTGGGAGCGATGGGCTTAATCTGGGGAGAAGTGCCACGGCGATTGCCGTTACCCACAGATACAATGGCGATCACTTTGTTTGGCACACGCCTCACAGGAACGCGCATTTTTGCTTTGCTTACCGTGTTGTCCACGGTGATCTGTGTGGACCTCCTACTGAAAAAAACCAGATTGGGTTTGGCGATGCGCGCGGTTGCGATAAATCGTGATCTCAGTCAGATTCTAGGGCTTCCTGCTGCACGAACTGACCTGGTGGCGTGGCTGATGTCTGGCATTCTCGCCAGCATGTCGGGCATATTTCTAGCCAATCTTGTACGTTTGCAACCGACTTTTCTAACCTTTCTGGTCATTCCGGCTGTGGCTACTGCCCTGCTCGGCGGCCTCGTTTCTTTGCGAGCCGCCGCAATAGGAGGCGTTGCGTTAGGAGTCATTGAAGCGTGTTTTGCGGCTTGGCCAGATGTGGCACCCTATCGCACCGTTGTACCTTATGTCATCGCCCTTGCTGCCGTTGCCGCGTTTGGACGGCATATTGAAAGGCTGGTGCGGTAGCATGCAGCAAAAGCTCAAACCGACCTTCAGGTCGTATGGCTTTGGTCCACTGCCATGGCCGATGCTTATCACTCTTGGCTTACTGACATTACTGATTGCGCTGTTTGCTGGCGGCTTTTGGCTGTCTACTCTCACTTCGACTTTTGCTATCGCATTGGCAAGTGCGGGCATCGGCGTCCTCTACGGTCGGCTTGGTTTGGTCTCGCTATGTCAATATGCACTCATTGGTGTCGGCGGCTGGGTGGCGCTGCGCACGCATTTCGTATTTCATTGGTCTTTCGAGTTTTCTGTTCTCAGCGGCGGCTTGGCCGCGACAACCGTTGGTGTCATTTGGGGACTACCCGCATTGCGCCTCAAAGGCCTCTATCTGGCACTGGTTACACTCATGCTGGCTGGTGCGTTTCAAGTGGTTGTCAGTGCTAACGGATTTCCAGATGGAGGCGAAGGATTTTTAGGTCGCGTTGCAGGCACGGGACGGGTGATGATGGCGCGCCCCCTGCTGGCGTCTAGTGATGTTGGATATTTCATCTACACTGCGGTCATTCTCTGTTGCGGACTGCTCATCGTCCACATTCATACCATCAGCAAAGTTGGACGCAGTTGGGCCCTGATCAAGCGTGATGAACGCATGGCAGCAGCGGCGGGCATCAACATTGTTTTATATAAAGTATGGGCCTTTGCTTTGTCAGGCTTCCTGTCAGGCGTTGGAGGAGCATTGATTGCGGGCTCTGTCGGCCAATTGGATGGTCGTGGCTTTATGGCCAGCGAGTCCATACTTTTGTTCGTGCTTTCGGTTGTGGGCGGCGTCCACTCTTGGCTAGGCGCCCTTGTCTCCGGCTTCCTGGTCCGCGCGGCACCTTCGCTATTAAATTATCTGGGAGTCAATGGTTTTGCAGCAATGATCTTTTTTGGTGCGGCTCTGATCCACGCTTTCATCACCTCCCCCATGGGATTGGCGGGACAAATTGAAACTCTAGCGACTTCGCTTAGGGTCAAAATCAAGTCATGATCAGGATTGCAAATCTTTCAATGCGTTTCGGGGGGGAGTGCGCACTTGATAATGTCGATGCAACTTTGAAGGCCCCAATTACAGGTCTTATCGGGCCCAATGGCGCAGGAAAGACAACGCTACTAAATGTCATTTCTGGGTTTTTGACGCCAACGTCAGGATCAGTATTTCTTGGCGATCAAAATATTGACGGCTTTTCACCGCAGAGGCGGGCGCAACTTGGTCTGCGCAGAACATTCCAACACGAGTTGACGGTGCCGGAGTTGACACTCTTCGAGAATATCCAGGCCGCTTCCGAACATGTTTCGGAGGGCCTTCATAGTGTGCAGGATATTGCCTCCTTCATTAAATTGGAAACGAG
>CAXTLE010000208.1:0-5631 GCA_964244855.1 uncultured Aestuariivirga sp.
CAACGCGCCGATGCCAAACAACCCGGTCACCAACAAAAGTGCAGCGGGTGGCAGCGGAACAGCTGACACGGTGACAGAACGAATCTTGTAGTCCGATAACCTGTCCGTAGCTCCGAAGCCGAAGAACGAACCAATCACACCGCCACCGCCGAAGATATATTCGGCAATCGGAAATGGTGTCGCGGCTGAAAATACATAACCAGCAATGCCAGGTGACGTATAGAAATCAAACACATCACTGCCATCGACTTCTGAAAAACGCACCGATTTCAGCTTAACGGCTTTGTTGAACACGAGCCCAACAAGATCGTTGCGCAGAATCGCACCATCAATGCGGTGATCCGTGTCGCCGGGAGCATTACTTTCGCCAAGTCCACCCTTGTTAATATTGGACGTGTTATGTGTCGAGTTCACCACTGCTGGTGATGCGTCAACCAGATTGCGTGCATCGTCAGTTACATATGGCGTCGCCGTTACAGTGAGTCCACCCCCCGTAAACACCAACGTCGGAGTGCCCAAGGCGGTTGGCCCCGCTCCAAAGTCGATCGTTGTGGTGAGCGCTGATGCAGAAGTTGCAGATAACGCAGTAGCAATAGCCGCTGCCGCAACAAGTGATTTGCCGTATTTCATGGGATTACCTCTTAACCTGCTAAGTTGATAACAAATTACCGCTGATTTGCGAGTTTGGCCCCTCAACTTAACTATTCCTTAAGAATTTATAAAAGTCAATAGAAATTTTCTTAAAATTTGCCCTGAAATCAAAATTGCGAGCATTAATGGATGCAATATACTATTTATGATTTATTTTTTCTTTAAAATTGATAATAATTCCCTCTCTAGCTGTAGTGCGAACCAAAGTGCCAGAATTTTGTACACCTTGCAGTAAACAGATGAATATGGTCACTGTAAGCACAAGTGGTGGCTAGGCTTCTTCGAATGATTGTCTTGGACAAAAGAGCAAACAGTTTTGACTTCACCCGGGTGGTTGCAGCATCTGCTGTGATTTTCAGCCATCATTTTCCAATCGCGGGTCTCAATGAACCCCGCTGGATGGGCATGACTTTTGGTGGTGCTGCTGTCGACGTGTTTTTTTTGATGAGCGGCTACCTCATCGCGAAATCAATTTTGGCCAACCCCGACTTGCCGCGCTTTGTGGCGGCGCGGATTTTGCGCATTTTACCCAATCTCATATTTGTTTTGGCGCTCACATCGTTGATCACTTTGGTGACCTTTCGAAACTACGAACATTGGATCGGTCATGTGAGATATGTTTTGCAAAACATCGTCATGCTTGTGCGCGGTGGCCCCTATTATCAAATTCCCGGCGTATTCGAAGGTCAGCCTGAGACAGCACTCAATGGCTCAATCTGGAGTTTGCCTTACGAAGTCTGGTGCTACTTCATCCTGTATTTTACGCTCTTGTTTTCTCCAGCAAGACTGGCGGCTGTAACTTTGTCGGCTTATGTCGTGGGCGCAGCTGCCTTGTGGCAGTTGGTTGATTTCAGATTGCTCGGCACAGGTATAAATCTTGGCATACTGGGGTCGCTCGGCATTCCATTTTTTGTAGGCGCCGCACTTGCGGCATACGGCCTTGCAATTCCGATCCTGCGTTCGCCCAGATTTGCCTGGTTTGGAAAGGGCGGCGACCCATCCTACGGAATGTATATTTTCGCGTGGCCGGTGCAGCAATATTGCACCATGCTGATTCCAAACTTCTGGCCGTCGATGGCCGCTGCGTTTCTGATTATCACGGGTCTGGGATATTGCACGTGGCATGGATTTGAAAAGCGGGCGCTGACAAAAGTCGATGTCTTGGCTGCCCGCTTGCGCTGGAAATCCAACCTGACATGACTGCTGCTTCACCGCTCTCGCATGGACATTGTGGCCATGCGGTGGATAGGTTTGGTGATATATTGAAAAATTGAACGTTGGCCCGTCACGATTTCAACATTCGCCACCATGCCTGACTTTATAGGCCAGTTTTCACCATGCCGCGAAATGAAATTCTGCGGTAACGCGACGTCAACGAGATAATAGATCTGCCCCCGCTCATCGGTTGTTGAATCTGCGGCAATGCGGTTGAGGCTACCTTTCACAGAGCCAAAAATCGAATAGTCATAGGCACTGAGTTTCACCATGACAGACAAACCTTCACGCAGAAAGGCGATGTCTTCCGGCTTCACGCGGGCTTGGATAAAAAGGCTGGTGTCTTCCGGAACAATTTCCGCCACTTCCTCTCCCGGCCTTATGACCTGACCCAAGCTGGTTACTTTGACTGACTTTACAATTCCGGATGTGCTGGCCCTTATGGAGGTTTGCTCAAGACGCTTCTGCTGCGCCGTAAATGCCACATTCAGCGAGGCCAACTTCACCTCGGTTTCAGCCAACTGATCATTGATCCGGCTTTTGAAGCCATTCAGTTTACTGATGTACTGACTCTTCATTTCATCAATACCAGCTTTCAGCCGGGGCAGCGACAAGCGGATTTGTTGGTTCTGGCCACGAATTTCATTATAGCGCATTTGGGCATTGGCCACTTCGGCGCGGCCTGCGGCTTTTGCTTTTTGCAGTTTCCTGAGAGTTGCAAGTTCAACTGCGTTCAGTCGTTCCGCTTCTTCACCAGTTGCCAAACGGGATTGGATCTCAGAAGATTCTATGATGCGTTGGGAAATCTGTTCGTCAAGTGATGTCAATGAACTTTTCAGTTCTATGCGCGCTGCCTCGTTTTGTGCGAGGCTTTGGGCTACCAGAGTGGGGTGCGAAACTTTTATCTCCGGAGGAAACTCGGGCGGCTCATCCCTGAGTAATGCCTTGAGCCTGATCAATGTCGCTCTGTGACCCATCATTTGTTCGGTCAGTTCATCGCGTGAAGATCCCGGTTGTGTAGGGTCAAGTGCCAGCAGAATTTGGCCAGCTTCAACATGGTCGCCACTTTTGGCAAAAATCTTCTGAACAGCACCGCCTTCGAGACTTTGAATCACCTGGACATGCTGGGTCGGCATGACTGTTCCCGAGGCCGCCGCCACCTCTATAACATTCGTGAAATAAGACCAGGCCACGCCAACAGCAAGCAAGCCACAAATTGTGTAGGTAATGCCTTGCGTCAGGCGCGGGGAATACTCCACGAGATCAGCACTGACGGATGAAAGTGCTGAATCTGACTTAAGCTCGGGCTTCATGAGGATGTTCCATTTGCTTTCTCAGCCACAACAATTTGCCGCAAGCGCGCGAGGACCAGTGTTCTTTCGCCATCCATCAATATCCCGCCTTTATCGACAACGATGAGACGTGTGCAGGCGTCGAGCAAGGCCGGACGATGTGTTACAACAATCAGGGTTTTATCTGTCGGGAGTGCTCGCAGTCTTTGTACAAATTCAAGTTCGCTGCGGGTATCCAAGTCGCTGGTGGGTTCGTCCAACAAATAGATTTCCGGATTGCCGACAAAGGCCCGTGACATGGCAAGGGTCTGCTTTTGACCGCTGGAGAGACCAGACCCCGCTTCGCCTACAGCGGTATCAAAACCTCCAGGCAGCAGTTTGATCCAGCCCAAGGCGCCGCCTTGTTCGGCAGCCGCAATCATTTGAGAGTCGCTGGTTTCAGGTCTGTGAAAACACAGGTTTTCGCGAATGGTCCCAAAGAAGAAGCCCTCTTCACGGAAAGAGGTTCCAAACTTCCGGCGATAGGCGGAAGGTTCTATCTGTTGTACGGGAACGCCATCAAGCGTGATTGACCCAGAAGTCGGGGCGCGTAACCCTGTGATGAGACGCAGCAGAGAACTTTTTCCAGAACCGATGCCGCCAATGATTCCGATGCGTTCGCCAGCCACGATCTGCATTGAAACGCCACTTAATGCAGGAGCGACGTCTTTGCGGTAACTCAGTTCAACACGTTCAAGTGAGAGTTTTGAAAAGCTGCTATCACACGAAAAGAAATGAGTACCTTCCGGACGTTCCTGTTCTGCGTCCACCAGGGTGCGGATGGCTTTATAAGCAGATTTGGCATGGTGGATTTTTGAAAGCAGTGTTGCAATTTGTGCAACTGGTGAAAGTGCGCGACCCGCCAGCATGCTTGTCGCATAAAGCGCACCAGCCGAAATCTGCCCCATCGAGATCAGATAAACGCCAACTACCAAAATCGCGATTGTCGTAATGCCTTGCAAGGCCACAATCATGTTTGAACTTAATGCCATATACCAACGCATGGAAAGTGAATGGCGCAGCTGTGTTGCAACCGCCCGCTCCCATTTGCTTGCAGCCCAATTCTCGGCATTGTGCGCCTTCACAGTTTCAAAGTTCGACAACACCTCCACCGCCACCGCATTCTTATGTGCGGTATCGCCATAGTTTTGTGCGACCAGTTTGTGGAGTTTGCTTTGTGTGGTTTTGCCAATGAGTAGCAACAGCGGCGTAACCGCGAGTGGAACCAAAACCAACGGTCCTGCCACCAAATAAATTGCGATCAGAAAAAAAAGGGCAAATGGCAAGTCTCCCAAGGCGGCAAGTGTAGCGGAGTTGCTGATCTCACGCAGGCTTTCAAACTCACGCAGCGTGTTTGACTGCACGCCCACCGAGCTCTGCCGATTTGACAATTTGCTTCCAAGTACCTTGCCGAAAATCTGGTTGAGCACAAGCACATCACCGCGGGCATTTGAACGGTCAATCAACGTGCCACGCAACGATCTCAGGGTAAAATCGCCGGCAACCGCTATTGCGCCTCCCAAGGCAAGCGCCCAAAGCGTCTCAAAAGCGGCGTGAGAGACAACACGATCAAGAATATTCATGGTGATCAACGGAATGGCCAAGCCCAAAACATTGATTGCAATTGTTGCTGCTGCAACAGTTGTTACAATTCCGGGGTTCATCCACAGAGCCTGCAAAATCCAGTGACGTCCACCGTGTTCGGCTACTTCCTCGGTGCGGCTGTCCCTCGTGGTTTTGGGTGATACCGACCAGCAGGTGGCAAATCCCTGATTGGCCAAGTCAGCCAGAAGGACTGAAATACTTTCGCCCGCTTCCGATATAGCAACGCCAAGGCCTCCTGGGCTTACCCTGCTAATCACGACAGCACGTCCATCAGGATGAGAGAGCAATAGCGGACTTTGAATGGGGAGTGCGCGTGCCGCATCAATTTCGGTGAGGCGCAGGCCGGCGCAGTCTGAAGCCGCCTCAATGTGAACGGTTGAAAGCTTGCCTGCCTCCAAAGGCATGCCAAATATCAACCCTTCCTTGCTGACTTTGCCGCCGATCACGTCAGATAAAATGGCAAGGGCCGACTGCAAGTCGGCAAAACTTGGAATCTGGATCAAGTTATTCATTCTATTGACCTGCCCCCGATTGATCGATGGCAAGTGCTGCAATCAATTGACCAGTTCCACCCAGAATTCGAAAGACATTGTATCTGCCGTTCACTTGTTCGTTGAGCATTGCCAACTCCGCAGCAGCGGTTTGTGATTGTAGATCCATAACTTTTTCCAATGTCGACAATCCGGCGTCGAAGCGCTTCAGGTTGATGTTGAGAGACTTTCGCGCCGCTTTAAATTGCAACTCGAGAATTCGGCTTTTCTTGCGGGACGAGGCAATGGTATTCCAAGCGATACGAATTTCACTTTCAATATCGAGGGCAGCTGCATCG
>CAXTLE010000209.1:0-5628 GCA_964244855.1 uncultured Aestuariivirga sp.
CGGCTGACCGGGTTCATATAAACGGTGCGTGAATTCAGACGATGATCAAGCACATTGTCAGCCAAGCCACCATGCTGCAACAGACCCACCAACACATTGTGCCAGGCGCCATAGAGGCGTGGCAAGCCGATGATCATCAGCGGCAACCAAGACCCATAGTATAGCGCCACAGCAATCGTTGCCGCATAGATCATGATGTGAATACGCGCCGCGAAGATGGCTTTTGGTTGTTCGTCTTTTGGAATGTAGCTTTGTTCATCAGGCGAGATGACGCCAAGCGCTTGACGTGCCAAAACCACAAGGGAGAGCCAGGAATCGACAATGCCAAAGTAATTCAGCAGCCATTTGAGAAGAGCTGGTGGCCGCATCAATGCGATCTCCACATCGCGCCCGACGATAATCGTATCCGTGTGATGGCGCGCATGACTCCAGCGCCATGCTGCCGGATTGCGCATGATCATGAAGCTGGCGATCTGATAGACAACCGCGTTCATCCACTGGGTTTTAAAAGCGGTGCCATGTCCCATTTCATGCCAGCGTGCATCGCTCGATGATCCATAGAGCGTGCCATAGACAAAGAAAAACGGCACGCACCACCAGCTGCCCCAAAAATAGATGGCTCCCATCAGCGAGAACAACAGTACCGCAAGCCAAAGAACTGTGTCGCGTATTGCTGGTGCGTCGGAGCGTTGCATCAATTCTTTCATCGCGGCGCGTGGCACATAAGTGTGGTACCATTGGGCAGAAGCCAATCCTGTTTCGATGGCGTTACGGTTGCTTTCTCCAACCAAACTATAGTCTCGCTTCATTGCAGTTTTCCTCTGATCAATTTTCCATCTCCCTGAACCGCTCGATCACCAGCCACCGTCGATATTAAAAATCTGTCCCGTGATCATGTCGGATGCGGGGGACACCAGAAACATGACAAGCTCTGCGACATGTGCAGGTTCGATGCGATGTTTGAGGCTTTGGTTTTCGATGATCCAGTTGTGGTATTCTTGCGCCTTGTCACCAAATACGCGGGTCTCAGCCTCTGAGACCACAGCGCCGGGTGAAACCGCGTTGACGCGAATACCGGATTTACCAAGTTCTCGTGCCAGCGTTTTGGTAAGCCCCCAAACAGCACCTTTTGTGGCTGTATAGGGCACGAAACCATCCCATCTGCCGTTCAACGTCAGTGAACAGAAATTGACAATCTTGCCGTATTTTTTGGCCTTCATGCCGGGTGCTACGGCCTTGACCATGGCAAAGGCAGCTGCTGCGTTGACACGCATCTGATCTTCAAATTCTGACATCGAAAAATCGTCAAATGGCTTGTTGAGGATGAGGGCTGCATTGTTGATCAGGATATCAATCGGTCCCTGTTCTGAGACCACGGTTTCAACACGGTGGAGTGACGCTTCCAGGTCATTCAGATCCTGTCCGATGTAGCTCACATTCGCACCCATTTGTAGCGCAAGGCTCACCGCAAAGTCATGCCCTTGGCCAGCGTCAGGCCGGTCAAGCAGAACAAGTTCCGCCCCGGCCACTGCCAAAGACTGCGCCTGTGCGCGCCCAAGTGATCCAAGTGCGCCTGTAAGCAGAACCTTTTTACCGGAAAGTGGCTGTGTCACCATCGGCATCCCTGCTCAAAGATAACCATGTACTTCGTCGATGGACGTTTTCTCGACCGGACTATCGAACACAATTTCTCCCCGTGCCATGGCAACGATGCGATCGCAGGATTGAAAGACATGCTGCATATTGTGACTGATGAATATACCCGTCAGACCTTGCTGATTAAGACTCTTCACAAATCCAATGACCTTGTTTGTTTCCTTCACTGACAAATGGTTGGTGGGTTCATCGAGAATGAGCAGCTTTGATTTGAAATGCATGGCACGGGCGATTGCCACGCCTTGCCGTTGTCCACCGGACAGTTCACCGACCAATGCATCAGGCGAGCGCAAATGCAGATCCACATTGGCAATTGCCTCCACACTTTCGCGGGCCATGCGCTTTTGATCCATCAGGCCGATGCCACAGAACGCATACGACAGCGGCTCGCGCCCGATAAACAGATTGCGGGCAATCGACATGGTGGGAACCATCGAATTGTACTGATAGATCGTCTCGATGCCGAGTTGCATGGCGGCTTTGGGTGTATTGATTTTAACCGACCGACCATCAATCAATATCTCTCCCTTGTCTGGCGTATGTACGCCTGAAAGCAATTTGATGAGCGTGGACTTTCCCGCACCATTATCGCCGACGAGGCCGAGGACTTCGCCTGGCTTGACACTCAGGCTCACGTTCTTCAGCGCGTGCACGCCTGAGTACCATTTGTCGAGATTTCGACATTCAACAATTGGAGTTGTCATCTTACACCTCCAACTTGATGCGGCGCGCCGCACGACTGAGCCAGGAGTTTGACACGACCGCGAAGATCAGCAGGAAGCCAATTGCAAACTTGAACCAGTTGGCATCGACTTTCGACAACACGAGACCATTATCAATCACCCGGATCAGCATGGCGCCAATAATGGCTCCCAGAACTGTGCCGATGCCGCCCGTGAGTGCTGTGCCACCAATCACAGCTGCTGCCACGGCTTGTAGCTCCATGCCTTCGCCGAGCGACGGCAAAGGCGAACCTAGCCTGAGCACTTGGATGAGACCGGCAAAGCCCGCGAGCATTGAGCACAAGATGAAACAAGCAGTCTTTGTTGCGTTAACGGGAATGCCCATGCTGGAGGCCGCATCAAGTTGGCCTCCCGTTGCCTTGATCCAGTTGCCAAAATTTGTGAGGGACAGCAAGGCGGCCAAACCAAGTGCAATCAATGCGAACCAGACAAATGACATGCGGAACAGGTTGTCCGGTCCAACAAAGCTGGTGAACAACCACGTCGGCACATCAGTCGGCAACAAAGGTGGAAAGCCGCCGGAAATCACAACTGTCAATGAGCGGGCAATGAACAGCATGCCCAAAGTGGTGATGAAACTCGGAATTGAAAATCGCAGCGTAATGTAGCCATTGATAAAGCCAATGGCAGCGCAAAGCAGCAATCCCAGCAGTACAGCAACAAAAAACGGAATACCGCTGTTCAACATGATGACGGTGGCCATTGGCATCAACGCAAACACCGATCCCACAGATAAATCAAACTCACCACAGATCATGAGGATTGTGACGCCAAGCGCCACCAATGTCATTTCAGGCAAAATGCCAAACATACCCTGCAGATTTGCCTGATTGAGGAATACGCCGCTTGATTTGTATTGAAAGAAAATTGTCAAAACGATCAGAAGAGCAAGCCCCGCAAGCTCCGGGCGCTCCATGTAGATTTTCATGAGTCGTTTCATTGTTTTCTCCCACCAAAGAGTTGCGGCCGGGCAATTTTAGCCCGGCCGATAATGCTTATCAGTTTTAACGAAGACCTTGCTTTGCCATGTCCATGATCTTGTCGACCTGATCTGGCGTGACAACACCTTGTCCGGTGTCGATATCTGCTGGTGAGAGACCTACGGTCTGTGACAGGTAGGCTTGCATCACAGGCATAAAACCTTGCATGTAAGGCTGTTGATCAATCTGCACCTGCACGTAGCCGGTTTTCATTTCATTGAGAACTTCTGGTACAAGATCGAAGCCGCCGAGCAGAACCTTGCCCGCTGGAACGCCGCGATCACGCAACACGCGGGCGACCGCTGCATGCCAGAATCCCGTATCGAAATAAGCATTGATAGTGGGATCAGCCGCTAATTTTGCGCCGATGCGGTCAGCAACAACTGCGAGGTCAGTGCCCGAGTCAATACGTTCAAAACTGATGTCGCGGCCAGGATTTGCGGCTTTGAAATCAGCAAGGAATCTCAGAACACCGCCACCACGTTGCTCAGACCAATTCTGACCAGGTGCTGAAATACCAACGAGAACCTTGATGGGGCCATCTTTTGGAAAATTGGCGGACTGGGCTTTGCCAAGCGAATAGCCCGCTGCATCGAAGCCTTGTCCGATAAAGGCTTGCCGCGCATTTCCAGCTGCACCTTCGGTATCATCGACATTTGTGGCGATGACAACGATGCCTGCGGCGCGTGCGTCTGCAATCACTTGGTCAAAGGCTTTGTTGTCAACAATGGATGTAATCAAGGCATAGGGTTTTGCAGCAATTGCTGCCTGCATGTTGGCGACTTGTTGTTCAATTGAGCCTTCGGTTTGCGTGAAGATCATTTGGCAGCTGGCTTGAACTTTTCCGCATGCATCATCAAAGCCCTTTTTCACGGCTTGCCAGAACGTATTGGACGGTGAGGAGTGAATTGTGAACGCGATGTTCAGTCCTTCAGCAGATGCCGCAGACGTAGTTGCAAGCAGTCCAATGGCCACAACTGCGTTTCGCAAGTGTTTCAATTTCATTTTCGTTTCTCCCATTTTAAGCTGCAACCGGAATGGGTGCAGCGTTTCCTGTTTTAGTTTGAATGTCTTCTTGTGACCTTGAACTTCCGATCAATGTCTGGGTGAAGATCAAGGCCCAGGCCTGGTCCCGTGGGAACGGTAATCATGCCGTTTTTGACCGGCGGAACTTCTGTGACAACGTCGCGATACCAGGTCTTGTAAAAAGCGCGGACCGACTCTTGGATCAGGGCGTTGGGTGCATTGAGCGAAAGATGGGTTGAAGCGGCCAGAACGACAGGACCAGTGCAGTCATGTGGCGCAATCGGCAGCTTCCAAGCTTCTGCCATTGAGGCGATTTTTCGCGCTTCGGACAAGCCGCCGCACCAGGCAAGATCAAGCATGATCACACCTGCGGCTTGCGTTTCAAGCAGATCACGAAACCGGAACCGTGTTGCCAATGTTTCAGAGGCACACACCGGTGCGCGGGAATTCTCAGCGTAGCGTTTGAGATCACCGAGCGTATCCATCTTGATGGGATCTTCGTGCCAATAGGTATCAAACGGTGCCAGCGCACGCGCTATTTTGATCGCGGGCATGAGTTGCCACATTGAATGAAATTCGACCATGATATCCATCCGGTCACCAACGGCTTTGCGGATTTTTTCAATGGGCCGGAGAGCAGTTTTCAATTCATCGTTTGTAATCGACCATCCCTTTGATGCTTCAGCTGCGGTATCAAACGGCCATATCTTCATGGCCGTGATACCTTCATCGAGCAGCGATTGTGCAAGCTCATCAGCACGGTTCAGAAAGGCATCGAGATCATTCAACCCAAGTGACGGGTCCGATGTTTCAAGCCCCCAATTACCTGTCGATTGCGATTGGCCTTTGCGCATATAGTGCGTGCCAGCGCAGGTATTGTAGGTTTTGATTTCTTTTCGCGTCCAACCACCCAGCAATTGTACAATCGGTTGGTTGGTAAACTTGCCGAAGATATCCCACAGACCAATATCGACAGCTGAAGCGGCGCGGGTTTCAACACCAGTTGCGGCAAAACCGAGATGGTCAACCAGGTCGCGGGAAATGGCATCAATGCTTAGCGCATCACGCCCAATCAGGCGGGGAGCCACAGCGTCGTGCAGATAGGCTTCAACCGCACCGGGGTGCATGAAGGTTTCACCAAGTCCTGAAATGCCTTCTTCCGTATGAATGCGCAACCACAAGAGGTTGCCGAATTCAGCGATACGAATGGTTTCGAGGTTGGT
>CAXTLE010000210.1:0-5516 GCA_964244855.1 uncultured Aestuariivirga sp.
CGTGGTGTACCGTTCAAAGCTGGTCGCCACCGTATTTGCCGCCCGCCAGTTCGTGAGCCACGGCCATGTCAAGGTCAACGGCCAACGCGTGACCATTCCTTCAATCCGTTTGAAGGCAGGCGATGTGGTTGAACTCACCGACCGCGCCAAGGAATTGGTAGCAGTACAGGAAGCCCAAGCTTCAGCCGAGCGCGATACGCCGGATTATCTGGAAGTTGGCGGTGGTCAGGTCAAGTTCCTGCGCATTCCCGCCCTTGGTGAAGTGCCTTACCCTGTGCAGATGGAACCAAACCTGGTGGTGGAATTCTATTCACGCTAAGTTCGATAACAGAGATTTCGAAAAAGGCGGGACTGGTTCCCGCCTTTTTTATAATCCAAATGCAGCCGCCACTTTTGCATCGGCAACCGCAACACAGCCTGCGATTTCGGGGCTGATGGGCAGTTCGCGATAGCTGCCCAATGCGCCTTCGGCCTTCAACTTCCCAGCATTGCCATCGACGACCCAGATAAAGCCAAATGCGGTTTTGCGGATGGGTTTGGCTTGGGCGCGGGTGATGGCGGCGAAGGCTTCGTCGTCCTTGGTGCCGGGTTCGAAAACGACGAGCATGATGCCTTGTGCGTCAGGGGCGAGTGCTGCGTCGCGCATGATGGCGAACATGGCGATGAGCCAAAGCGCGATCACACTGGTAAAGACTGTTAACGCAAATCGGTGGCCGGGCCAGTGCATTATGTTGCTGTCGTTCGGAGCTGGTTGTCCCTCATCCGGCCTGTCGGCCACCTTCTCCCACGAAGAGGCGCGGGAGAAGGCAGATATGATGGCCTTCTCCCGATTCTTCCAAAGGGAGAAGGTGGCCGAAGGCCGGATGAGAGATTGGGCGTACCGGCGTAAATCATCACGCCGCAGCAAAACTCGCAGCAGGCTTTTCCTTGATAGGCAAGTTCACCAGCGCTGCGAACACACCCAAGCCCACACTCATCCACCACACAGGATCATACGATCCGTATACGTCATATAATTTACCGCCCAGCCACACGCCGAGGAATGATCCGACTTGATGCGACAGGAATACGAAGCCGTAGAGTGTTGCCATGTAACGTGTGCCGAACATGACGATGACCAGGCCCATGGTGAAGGGAATTGTCGAGAGCCAGAGAAAGCCCAGAACGGCTGTGAATGTCAATGTGCTGGTTTGGGTGACCGGCAGCATGATGAATGCGACGATGGCCAGGGAACGCAGGATATAAATGGCGCTCAGGGGAAAACGTTTTCGTTCGCGCCCGCCAATGATTCCTGCGGTGTAGGATCCCACCACATTGAAGAGCCCGATCAGACTCATGGCGATGCCTGCAAACTCTTTCGAGAGGCCATGTCCGGCCAGATAGGGCGGCAGATGCACGGTGACAAAGGCGAGTTGGAAACCGCAGACGAAGAAACCCGCGACCAGCAACAAATAAGAACCATGCCCAAACGCCTTGCTGATGGCTTCGGTCATCGAAAGCTCGGTTTCGCCTTTGACTGCTTTGCTCGAACTGGTGTTCTGCACCATGAGGGGCAGCGCGAAGGGAATGATCAGGAGAGATGACGCAGCTAGCGCCAGCAGGGCGGATTGCCAGCCGTAAGCCGCGATCATGGCGCCGACGAGAGGTGAGAAAATGAACTGTCCAAGCGACCCCGACGCCGTGGCCAGGCCGAAAGCCCATGAGCGTTTTTCGGGAGGCACAATGCGGCCCAAGGCGGCCATGACAATACTGAATGACGAGAGTGCAACGCCGACGCCCACCAATACACCGGCTGTCAGGTGGAATATAATCGGGAGATCAGCATAGGTCATGCCGACAATGCCCAAGGCATAAATCACAGCACCTGCAATCAATACACGGGCTGAGCCATAGCGGTCTGCCATCATGCCTGCGATGGGGGTCGCGATGCCCCACACCAGGTTTTGGATGGCGATCGCGAGTGAATAGGTTTCACGTGGCCAGCCATGGGCTTGCGAAATTGGCAGGGTGAATTGCCCGAAGGTGGAGCGTATGCCGAAGTTGACAATCGCCACAAGGCAGCCTGCAACGAGGACGACCATGGGGATATAATACCAGGGAATAGCGCGGGTTGCTGTTGTCATGTGTGAACCTCCGTCACCTTATAGCGCAATGTGTTGGCCTGCGAAATGGCAAGTCCGGCCAGAATGACGGCGGCGGCCACAATGATTTGCGTTGTGATGGGTTCGCCCAAAAGCAACCAGCCCGCAAACACTGCCACCACCGGCATGACATAGAGCGACATGCCAAGCAACGTGGGCCTGGCGTGACCCGCAGCATAATTCCAGCTGATAACACTGGAGGTGCCCACGGTGAACAGCATGACCAGCGCCCACATGGCGTGGGGCGGCAAGTTCACCAGTGCGTGACCCATGTCGGGCCGCAGCAAGCCCAGCGTTGGCAAAGCTGCAAGAATATTGGCAAGCCCCGTCACTTTCAGCGGGCCATATTTCAGGATGAGGGGCTTTGAGAATACAACGTAGACTGACCAGCCTATACTTGCCGCCAGAATGCAGCTGCAGCCCAGAAGCAGGTCATAGCGGGACACTGTGCCACCCGAAATATCATCGCCCCACACCAGCAGGGCTGAACCTGCAAAACACACGATCAGCCCGATGATGGTCAGTCGGTTCAACTTATCCACGCCCACGGCCCAGGCAAGCAGTGCAATCAGCATGGGCTGGGTTGACATGATGAGAGTGCCAATGCCCGCTGGTGCATGGGCAAAGCCGAAACTTGAAAATGCGAAATAGCCAAAGGTACCTATGAAGCTGATCAGCGCCAGTCGCGGCCAATCCTGCCGCTCCACGTGGAAGCTGGAAAAAGCTGTCAGCAAGCCCGCGAAGATCAATCCCGAAATCGCCATGCGGGTGACCAGAAAATCATAGCCGCCCAAAGCCACCGCCGCGCTGCGTGCCATCACAGGCGTGATGCCCCAGACAATAACGGTGTAAATCAAGGCGAATAGGGCTTTGGGGTGAGTATGAAGCATTGTTTCTTGCTGCCTGTTCCTGTCGGCCCGGTCAACGCCACGAACGCGCTTGTCTGGCATGTTTCCGGCGGATAGGGAGGACGGACAAATGTCAAATCCCTGACCGACGAAGTCCCTCACCTGATTTGCGCCTTGCGCAAATCAGGTGAGGGACTTCAACACCCTTTGCACCGCAGGCCGCGCATTCATGGCTGCACGATGTGCCACAAGTTTCGGGAACTTCGACATATCCACGCCGTCGCCCTCGAACCACGATTCCATGAGGTACAGATAACCATCAGCAACGGTATATTGTTCACCCATCAGCCAAGGCCCGGCGAGATATTCTGTCTCAATCAAGCCTGCACAATCTGTCATGGTTTGCGGCACTTTGAGTTTCAGATTCTCCACCACCGCCGGATCATCAGTCCAGCGCGTTCCCCGCATCTTGTGGGCATGGTTCACATGCACCGTAGAGGCGAGATATGAATTGAAGGCATTCATCCTGGCCAGACCAAATGCATCCGTCGGTGCCAGATTGGCCTTGGGATAACTCTGCGCCACGAATTGCAGCAGCGCTACATTTTCGGTCAACACACCATGGTCGGTGACCAGCGCGGGCACGCGGCCTTTCGGGTTGATTTTCAGATAGTCGGGTTTGCGCTGATCGCCAGCGGCGGTGTCCACTTTCCGGAACTCATAGTCAGCGCCTGCTTCCTCCAACGCAATATGCGTGGCGAGAGAGCAGGAGCCTTTGGTGCCGAAAAATGTGAGGGTCATTATGCGGAAATACCCTTGTCGGCCATCAACTGCTTGAGTTCACCCGACTGGAACATTTCCATCAGAATATCAGCGCCGCCGATGAATTCACCTTTGACGTAAAGCTGGGGAATTGTCGGCCAGTTGGTGTATTCCTTGATGCCATTGCGCAGCGCTTCATCAGCCAGCACGTTGACATCCTTGAACGGCACACCGAGGTGCTGGAGGATTTGTACCGAGCGGCCGGAGAAGCCGCACATGGGGCTCTCGGCATTGCCCTTCATGAAGAGGACAACGTCGTTGGATTTGACGGTGGTGTCGATTTGGTCGTGGGTAGAGGTCATTTGTTTACTGCTTTCTCCCTTCCCCTTGTGGGGAGGGCCGGGTGGGGGTCGGATTGTGTATCAGGTTTAGTTCATATCAATTCTGTGAATTCAGCGCGACCCCCACCCTAGCCCTCCCCACACGGGGGAGGGGATGGAAGTAGCGAAATTTTACTCCGGCACACTCGTGGTCAGCGCCAACGCATGCAGCACGCCGCCCATGTTGCCCTTCAGCGCGGCATAAACCATCTGGTGTTGCTGCACGCGCGACTTGCCTTTGAAAGCCGATGACACCACGGTTGCGGCGTAGTGGTTGCCGTCACCGGCGAGGTCTTTGATTTTAACCACGGCATCGGGCAGGCCGTCTTTGATGAAGCGTTCGATTTCTTGGGCGGCCATGGCCATGGGGTGGTGTCCTTTGATTTCCCCTTAAATAGACGTTGTGGACAGGATTTTCCAGTGGCGATAAAAGCACGTCATGAGTCTGACCCGCCGCACCTTCCTGACCGCTGCCGCCTGCACCATCGCCAATCGGTCACGCGCCGCAGAACCCTTCCCCGTGAACATGAAAGAGGGGCAGAACCTCGAATATAAATACCAGCGTCGCGAGATGGAATTCGCGACCAATGAACCAGTGGGCACCATCGTGGTCGATGCGGTGCACCGGTTTTTATACCATGTGCATGGCGGAGGGCAGGCCACGCGCTATGGTGTGGCTGTGGGAAAATCTACCCATGCGTGGACCGGTGAAGTCATCATCAAGAAAATGAAAGAGTGGCCCACGTGGATTCCAGCGCCCTATCACATCGCCACCAAACCATCGCTGGCGCAGTACCTGCCAAACGGCATGCCGGGAGGGCCGGATAATCCGCTGGGTGCGCGGGCCATGTATTTGTTCAAGGGCGAGGTTGATACCATCAACCGTATCCACGGGTCAGCGAAGTTGACGGATATCGGGAAGAAAGCAACGGCGGGCTGCATTGGCATGCTGAATGCGGATATCATTCATCTGTATGGGAATGTGTCGGTGGGGACGCGGGTGGTGATGCTGGGGTAGGAAAGGACCTCATCAGCCCTTCGGGCAGCTTCTCCAGAGGAGAAGCGACTGGCCGATTCAACTCCCGAAATGGTCGAACATCGAGGGCGGTTTAACACCGCGTCGCTTCTCCTCTGGAGAAGCTGCCCGAAGGGCTGATGAGGTCCTTTCTATCCCGCCATGAATTCCGGAAACCAGCCTTCA
Organism: uncultured Aestuariivirga sp.; assembly: GCA_964244855.1. Lineage (GTDB taxonomy): Bacteria > Pseudomonadota > Alphaproteobacteria > Rhizobiales > Aestuariivirgaceae > Aestuariivirga. The sequence goes on from CAXTLE010000210.1 coordinate 5,333, forward strand.
TGTGCAGCACTCAAGTCCGCCAGTGTCACCACCGTGCCGCCGAAGTTTACTTCCTTCAAGCCAGACACATTGCCAACCCGCACAATGTCAACGCCCTTCACATGGGCCTGTGTGATGATCTTGGCCACTTCCTTGGGCGCACAGGTCAGCACATAGCGCGCCTGGTCTTCACCGAACAGTTCGT
>CAXTLE010000211.1:0-5499 GCA_964244855.1 uncultured Aestuariivirga sp.
GCAGCTTGAGCGAGAATTCTGGCCATCAACGAGGTTTTTCCCATGCGTCTGGGATATCATTCGCTTTCTTGAAAAGAATGCAGGGCCGGGCAAGACCAAAACCAAGGGTCGGGGATGAGGGGTCGTGGATGACACCGTTTGAAATTGGAAATGCGTTCGTACAGCCCGGTGAGCGGCTGACTGTTGAGCTGCAAGTATCAACTCTGGCCAATGCGACGCGGATGAATTTGCCTGTACATGTTGTGCACGGCGTTGAGCCCGGACCGGTGATGTTTCTCTCTGCCGTTGTGCATGGCGATGAGATTTTGGGTTTGGAAATTGTGCGGCGGGTTCTGGCGCAGGATGCGTTGAAGAGCATCCGTGGCACGCTCTTGGCAGTGCCGATTGTCAATGCTTTCGGTTTTCTCAATCACTCGCGCTATATGCCGGACCGGCGTGATCTTAATCGTTCGTTTCCAGGTTCGGATCAGGGTTCACTTTCGAGTTTATTGGCGGATTTGTTTTTCCGCGAAGTGGTGAAGCGTTCGCAGTACGGCATTGATTTGCACACGGCGGCATTGCATCGCACCAACCTGCCGCAAATCCGCATGGCGCCTGATGATGATGAATTGTCGAAGCTGGCGGAGGCCTTTGCGCCACCGGTCATTCTCACTTCGAAATTGCGTGATGGGTCGCTTCGGCAATGTGCTGGTGATGAAGGTGTGAAGGTGTTGCTGTTCGAAGGAGGGGAAGCGCTGCGCTTTGATGAGCAGGCGATAGAGGCTGGAGTCAAAGGCACGCTGCGGGTGATGAAGGCGATTGGCATGGTTGATGCGGCACCTGCGATTCCAAGTCACCATGTGATCACGCGATCATCCGCAAGTTCATGGGTGCGGGCACCTGAGGGTGGTATCTTGCATTCGGTGCGGCAGCCCGGCGACCGGGTTGGTTTGAGGGAACCGATTGCGATTATCACGGACCCGCTGGGAACTGTTACGGTGCCGGTGTTTGCCGAGGAAGATGGCATTATCATTGGGCGCACCAATCTGCCGATTGTGAACCGTGGCGATGCGCTGTTTCACATTGCGAAGATCAAGACCAAGGGCAAGGTGGCCGTGCAGTCAACGCCTGACGAAGACGAGATTATATGACAGCAGAGAAGCAACCCTATCATCACGGCGATTTGCGCGAGGCCTTGTTGCTTGCGACGGAAAGGGCCTTGGCGGAGTTACCCCTGCATGAGGTTACCTTGCGCGAAATTGCAAGGCGTGCTGGCGTTTCGCATGCTGCGCCCAAGCATCATTTTGCTTCGCTTGGTCATTTGTTGGCGGAAGTTGCCGTTCGTGGTTATGAGGATTTCATCGGTGCACTGGCTCTTGCTGCTGATCGTGCAGCAGACCAATCTGCTGAGGGCCGGTTGAAGGCCATGGTGCGCGCCTACTTGCGCTTTTCCTCAAATTTTCCTGCAATCTATGGCCTGATGTTCGGCAAGCGAGAGCACATTGTTGCGACAACTCCACGGCTTGCAACGGCCATGTTCGCCGCCTGGGACCAGTTGGAAGCCCATGTCACGGCTTTGATTGGTCCGGCCAATGCACCTTATGGTGCCGTCACAGTCTGGGCCAATGTGCATGGGCTTGCGATGCTGCATCTGGACCGCAAAATGCCGCCTCACATCGATTCCGATATCGCGATTGAATCGCTCGCGCGAACGCTGATTGCGGGGCTTCGTGCGGCGACATGATTGATATGGAGTTGATGACCTTGGCCATGCTGGCCGGTGTGGGGCTGGTGGCGGGGTTTGTGGATTCTATCGCGGGCGGTGGCGGGTTGCTGGCGCTTCCATCGTTGTTGCTGGCGGGGCTTGATCCGGTGTCTGCGCTGGCCACGAACAAGTTGCAAGGCAGTTTTGGCACAGCGTCTGCCACGCATACGTTCTGGAAGAAGGGGTTGCTTCGGCCATCTGAACATGTGGCCGAGATTGCCATGGTGTTTGTGGGGGCAGTGCTGGGTGTGTTAGCCGTCAGTTATGTGCCAACAGATTTGTTGCGGCGGGTGATGCCGGTTTTACTGGTGCTTGTTGCCGGGTATTTTGCACTGTCACCGAAACTGGCGGTGGGGAAGTTTCCGATTGCGGTGTTTTCGTTTTGCATGGCACCGCTGCTTGGATTTTATGATGGCGTGTTTGGGCCCGGAACAGGTTCGTTCTTCATGCTGGCGTTGGTGAGTTTCTTTGGCTTGGGTGTTGTGCAAGCGACCGGGCGGACGAAGCTGTTGAACTTCACGTCGAATATTGCAGCGTTGTTGATGTTTATACTCGGTGGGAAGATTGTGTGGGTGATCGGTCTATGCATGGGAGTGGCACAGATAGTGGGTGCGCAGTTGGGTGCGCGCGTGGCGATTGCCAACGGGGCGCGGGTGATCAGGCCGCTTTTGGTGCTGGTGTGTTGTGCGATGGCGGTGAGATTGTGGTGGGTTTCGGGGTGAGGGGCCGCGCGTATTTCACATAAACGCCTGAATCCCCGTCTGCGCACGACCCAAGATCAGCGCATGGACGTCATGGGTACCTTCATAGGTGTTCACTGTTTCCAGGTTCACCATGTGACGGATGACGTGGTATTCATCGGAAATGCCATTGCCGCCGTGCATGTCGCGGGCCATGCGGGCGATGTCGAGTGATTTGCCGCAGTTGTTGCGCTTCATGAGGGAAATGGCGGGAGGTGAGACGGTGTCGCGTTCAAGACCGCGGCCCAGGGCAAGTGCGCCGTGCAAGCCCAAAGCGATTTCCGTTTGCATGTCAGCCAGTTTTTTCTGGATGAGCTGGTTGGCGGCCAAAGGCTTGCCAAATTGTTTGCGGTCCAACGTATATTGCCGCGCGCGGTGCCAACAATCTTCAGCAGCCCCCATCACACCCCAGGCAATGCCGAACCTCGCTTTGTTCAGGCAGGAAAACGGCCCACCGAGGCCTTTGGCATGCGGCAGAATATTTTCTTCAGGCAATTCCACATTTTCGAGTACAATTTCACCTGTGATCGAAGCGCGCAGTGAGACTTTGCCTTTGATCTCAGGCGTCGAGAAACCCTTCATGCCACGTTCGACAATGAAGCCACGGATTTCGTCTTCAAATTTTCCCCAAACCACTGCAATGTCTGCAATCGGCGAATTGGTGATCCACATCTTGGAACCATTGAGCACGTAGCCGCCTTGCACTTTGGCGGCGCGGGTTTTCATGCCGCCGGGGTCTGAGCCTGCATCGGGTTCAGTCAAGCCAAAGCATCCGATCATTTCTCCGGTTGCGAGTTTTGGCAGATATTTTTGCTTTTGCCCTTCGCTGCCGAATTCTTCAATGGGGTGCATGACGAGTGAATTCTGCACGCTCATGGCGGAGCGATAACCGGAATCAACACGTTCCACTTCGCGGGCCACCAGACCATAGGCCACATAGCCAAGGCCAGAGCCGCCATAGGCTTCCGACGTCATGACGCCTAAGAAACCCATATCGCCGAGTTCGTTCATAATCTCACGGTCAAAGCGTTCGTCACGGAAAGCTGTTTTGACACGGGGGGCCAGTTTATCGGCGCAGAAGGCGCGGGCGCTATCGCGGATCATGCGCTCGTCTTCGGTGAGATTGCTTTCGAGATCGAGCGGGTCTTCCCAGTTAAAATCAGAGGTCTTGGCCATGGTGGGTTCTCATTCGTACATTTTTTTGAAATGCATTTACATTTTATCGATTTGAAACGTGCGATATTTCAGGTGCGAGGTAGATTAGTGGTCGGCTCGCTGGAATTGTTCTGAGGATGCCTGCTGCGATAAGCTGTTCCAGATCAGCTTGCGCGGTTTGAAAGTGAGTGCCGCAGATTTTTTGTGCCTCCGTCGTCGTGATCCAGTGCTGTGTAAACAAAGCTTCGACGATCGTGTTTAGTCGGTGATTTTTTCGCACTGACATTGCACGAGCTTTTAGTTCTCTTTCCAATTTCAGAATTTCATCAACTTTTTTTGTCGCGGTTTCACAGCTTTTTCTGACAATGCCAAGGAAGAAGATGATCCATCTTTCCCATAAATCGTGAGTGGAAACTTCGTACAGCAAATCAATGTATTCGTCTTTGTCTTTCTCAATTTCTGCGCTGATGTGCAATAGTGGCAAATCAAGTATTTTACTCTGCATTGCCATTAGCGTGATCAACATTCTGCCCACGCGTCCATTTCCGTCAAGGAATGGGTGGATGGCTTCAAACTGGTAGTGGGCAAGTGCAATGTCTATCAACGCTTCGCCGGGTTTTCTGCCATCACGATTGATATATTTTTCGAGGCTGTCCATGGCTATCGCTGTTTGTGCAGGTGGCGGGGGCACATATCGCGCTGTTTGTTCTGTATCACCTGGACGTCCTATAGCGTTTTGGCTTTGTTTGTACTCGCCCGGTCTTTTGCCTTGTCCACGCGTTGGAGATAAACCGGACAAGAGGATTTTATGGGAGTCCTTGATTATCCGATGGGAGATTGGCAACTCCTGCATTTGATTTACTGCGCTATAAACGGCCCTGACATAGTTCGACGCCTCGTGAGCGTTTTCGTCCTTTTCGTAGGTGGATGATGCTTGTGCGACGATCATATCTTCGATTGTCGTGATCGTTCCTTCAATTGCAGACGTGATGAGTGCCTCTTTCTGGATCAAAGGGCCGATAAGCATGTAAGGATTGTTCAATCGTCGAGCAGCACCTTTGAGTTCACCCAGAGCGGCAGCTGCTGCACCAAGTTCCAAGGTGAAACCCGCATAATCCAAATCGGGAGGAAGTGGCGGGGGTACATAGGCCCAAGCCCCCGAGATGGTTTTCACAAGGTGCGCTTGCTGATTTTGACTGAAGTCTTCCGGTGACATGATTATATTTTGACAGGAAATCTGTAACCGAGCAAGACAAAATTACAAAAAACAGCGAATTTTGTAATTTGTGCTGCTCAAATTCCAATAAAGGGGCTCAATTTGTAATTCTACCTTATCAACCCACTCAACGCCTTGAACTCGGCCGTTCCCGCCTTTTCCAGCAGCTCAAACACCACCATTTCCGTATTCACCACCTGCACATCATTGGCCCACATGCGCTCAAACGCCAGTGCCGCCGAATCTGGCTTTCGCGATGACATGGCGTCTGCCACCGCGAAAACGCCAAAGCCTGCATTGGCGAGGTCTACGCAGGTCTGCATCACGCAGACGTGGGCTTCGATACCGGCAACGATAACAAGGGGGCGGCCGGTTTCGTGCAGGTGGATGAAGTGGGTTTTCAGTGCTTCGTCACGCCAGCAGGAGAAGCTGAGTTTTTCGAAAGTAGTGGCGGTTTTGGTTTGAAGTGCTGCGACTGTGCGGCCGAGGCCTTTGGGATATTGTTCGGAGATGGTGACGGGAAGGCCGAGTGTTTCGGCGGCTTGCAACAGGATTTGGGATTTCGCGATGACTTGATCGGCGTTGGACATGGCCGGGAGCAGGCGGTCCTGGATGTCGATAAGAAGGAGGGAGGATTTGGGTGC
>CAXTLE010000212.1:0-5484 GCA_964244855.1 uncultured Aestuariivirga sp.
ATTGCTGCAGGCGTCGCCCTTGTGCCGGAAAGCCGCCGCAGGCAAGGCCTGATACTCGATCACAGCGTGGCAGAAAATTTTCTGCTGCCGAACCTCGATCTTTTCAAGTCAGGTCAATTTGTCAATGAACGCGGCATGGGGCGCAGAGTCGTTGATTTCATAAAATTGCTAGGCATCAAAACCGATAGCCCCGATAAAATCGTACATGAACTCTCTGGCGGCAATCAGCAAAAAGTCGTTTTGTCAAAATGGCTAGTCCGCACGCCAAAGCTGCTCATTCTTGACGAGCCAACACTAGGAGTCGACATTGGTGCAAAGTCGGAAATCATCGAGATCGTCCGCAAACTTGCCGATAACGGAGCTGCCATTTTGGTCATCTCCTCCGAATTTGAAGAGCTGCTCGCCATGAGCGACCGTATTCTGGTTTTACAGGATGGCAAACTCACCAGTGAACTTGATCGCCGCAACATCGCATCCGAAGAGGTCCTTCATCATGCAGTCCAAAGCTAGTGCAACCGTGGCTGCTTCAGCGCCCGTTGTTGTCCCCAAAGCAAAACAAGTCCAATGGCGCGACTATGTTGTTTATATCTTCTTTGCGATTGTCCTTGTGTTCTTTGCAATCACGATTGGTGACAAAGGCTTTCTCAGCGTTGCCAACCTCTTCAACATCACGCGCACCACTTCAATGATTGCCATCATGGCCATTGCCATGACCTTCGTCATTGCGGCAGGTGAGCTTGATCTTTCAATTGGTTCCTCAGCAGCGCTTTCGGCATTGGTTGCAGCGCTGGTTATGGCAGCGGGCTACGGCATATTTGCAGGCGTCATCGCAGGCATCTTGAGTGGCCTTGCAGTTGGAGCATTGAACAGTTTCTTTGTCACCGTGTTCAAAATCCCATCGTTCCTTGTGACTCTGGGTTCGATGCAATTGATCCGCGGCCTTGACATGCGTTTGACTTACACGAAGCCAGTTGCGATTTCAGAAACAACCTTCAACAGTTTCTTTGGCAGCGGCAAGATTGGGCCTGTACCATCCCTTTTCGTCTGGTCGCTCGTAGTCGTCATCATTGGCCATATTGTATTGCGTTACACCACATTCGGACGGCAAGTATTAGCAACGGGTGGCAACCCGGTGGCTGCGCGTTACTCTGGCGTTCCGGTTGATCGTGTGAAAATGTATTGCTTCCTGCTCAGCGGCGCTGCAGGTGCGCTGGCCGGGCTTCTCTATTCCGGCATGATGCAAACAGCACGCTATACGTTCGGAACTGGCGCTGAATTGGCAGCAATTGCGGCAGTAATTCTCGGCGGCACAAGTTTGTTTGGCGGCAAGGCCACGGTCATCGGCACTTTCGTCGGTGCACTTCTCATCGGAACCATCAACAATGGCTTGATTATTATGGGCCTTGATGTCAGCGAACAAATGATGATTTCTGGTGGCCTGATCATTCTGGCCGTGGCCTTCGGTCGCCGCCCATCAAAGACTTAAGACATTGGAAAGATAATGCCTGCAAAAATAGTTGAAAAAGCGAACTCACACTATTCGGTTTTGATCATTGGTGCAGGTATCAATGGCTGCGGCACATTTCGTGATTTGTGTTTGCAAGGCGTAGATTGCCTGCTGATTGACCGGGTCGACGTCTGCAGTGGCGCTAGTGCCGCACCGTCACGGCTCATACATGGTGGTATCAAATATCTTGAAACCAACGAATTCCGCTTGGTGCGTGAATCTGCCATGGAGCGAAATCGACTGCTGAACAATGCGCCTCATTACGTGAAAGCGCTGGAGGTTGTGTTCCCTGCCAAGTCGTGGTTCGCAGGTTTGAAGGACGCTGTATTTGGCTATCTCGGCTTCAAGGCGCGAATTAAAGAGCGTGGTGCACTGCTGATTGAAATTGGACTCCAAATTTATGATTTCTATAACCGCAAGGTGAAGGCGCTGCCGGATCATCGCTTCTTTTCCAAGCGCAAACTGCGCGAAGTATTTCCCGCTGTGACCAAGGAAGCGGTTGCAGCAGGTCTCTATTTTGAAGGCCGCGTGACCCATGCTGAGCGCCTTGGTCTGGAGCTTGTGCTGGACGGACTTGCCGCCCAAACCAAAAGCGAACTGCGCACTTACACTGAGGTTGAGGAACAGCCACAGCAAGGCACGTTTACGCTGAAAGATCTCGTGACTGGAACAACACAGGAAGTTTCCGCAGATGTTGTCATCAATGCCAGTGGTGCTTGGATCGACAAGGTGAATGATGGCCTCGGCATCGCGTCCAGCTATATGGGCGGGTCCAGAGGCGCTCATCTGATCGTGAAGCATGAAGGCCTGTTGCATGCCACGCAGGGCCGCATGATGTATTTCGGCTGCAAGGATGGCCGCTTCAATCTGCTTTATCCTTTCTTCGGCAATGTGCTTGTCGGTTCGACCGATCTTGCCCAGCAGGACCCGGACCTTGCTCATTGCAGCAGTGAAGAAACCGACTATCTACTTGGTGTCGTCAGTGAAATTTTTCCGGATATCAAACTCACACGTGATGACGTGATTCTCACCTACAGCGGCGTACGACCCCTGCCCCGTGCCAATGGCAAAGACATTGGCGATGTCTCGCGCGACCATAGTATTGGCCGCGATAAGCTGCCGCAAACGGACGTACCAGTCCTGTCGCTGATTGGCGGCAAATGGACAACTTTCCGCGCATTCTCCGAACAGTCCTGCGATGCGGTGCTGTCGTTACTTGGCAAGCAGCGTTCGGTGTCGACCATAGACATGCCAATCGGCGGTGGGCGCGATTATCCCCGCGATGAAAACAGCCGCAATGCTTTGGTCCAAAAAATTGGAACCCGTGGAGAAATACTCCTTGATCGTTACGGCACGAAAGCCATTGCCGTAAAGAACTTTGCATCAACCACACAGGATCGACCTATGGCAACACTGCCAGGTTACAGCACTGGAGAAATTGCTTACATCTGCGAACATGAAAATATCCGTCACCTGTCCGACATACTGCTACGCCGCACAGCCATTACCATGGAAGGTTTGCTCAACGCGGATGTCATTCAAGAAACAGCAAAGATTGCGGCTGACGTATTGGGCTGGAACAAAGCTCGCACCAAGGCTGAGATTGATCACGCAGAAGCTGAACTTGCACGGCGCAATGTCAAGAATGTCAGGCCTGCATAAGTGCGGCTGTGACGGTTACCATTAAGACAGACCGCACATCCACATAAATCAGTGAAGAATGCAGGTCAGTTATCGCACCATAAGCCAGTAGATCAAAATTCAAACCCATGCCGCGATAGGCTTCTGCGATTCCAGCACAGGCTACTTCTGAGCGATGAACAGACACGATCTCACCGGACAAAATCTCATAACGCTTGATCATCGCCCCATGCAGTGCCGCTTGCGGCGCGATGATCGTAATCCCCAAAGCATTTTCATCAAACAGCGTGTGCCTGCCGCCAGTGCCCTGTTCAATGGGTTCAAAACCCCGCGCTTGTGCCTGCTTTTTTACACAGTCATAGTCCGGATGGGTTGTATCTTGCGGCGAAATGGCAGCTGTCGGTCGTGGACGGCGAAAGCGCAGGATGGCTTGATCACCCAACCGCAAACCTGTGAGTTGTTCTTTCACCCATGCCGCACAATCTTGAGGCAATTGTCGTGCATCGGCAGGCAAATCTGTATCATCTATGATCTGGAATGGCCCGCCGAAGGCTTATATCAGGCTGCCTTGGTTTTTCCGGCGCAGCCATAGAGTTCCATCTTCTCAATGGTGGCTTTGATCATGCGCTTGCGGCCCTCAGCCATGGAGTCCTCAAGTTGATGGTCACCCTTCGACCACACATCCAACATGCCTTGACGGAACACATGGCGCAAATCCGTGTCGGCATTGAACTTGTGGACACCAGCAGCTTTTGCAGCCTGCACTTCATCAACCGGAATGCCTGACGCGCCATGCAGCACCAACGGAATTTTGGTGGCCTCCCGGATTTCAAGCGTGCGTTTGATTGACAAGGGTTCAGGTTTCAAACCGGGGATAACACTATGCACAATGCACAATGCCAACTGAAATCGCGAGATAGTCAACGCCGGTTTCTGCAACAAAGCCTGCCGCTGGCGACTCTAAAGTCTCCGTCGTCTTTTCAGCTTCGATCTCAGCCAGCGGCTCGTCTTCGGCCACCGTATCGCCAACGGCTTTCAACCATTTGACAATCTTGCCTTCGCCCATGCCCATGCCCCATTGCGGCAGCAGTACTTTGAAATTTGCCATGATCAGTGTCCTCGTGGTTTCGCGCCAACAACCTTGCGGACAGCATCCGCAATTTTCACGGCATTGGGATAAAGTTGCTTTTCAAGCGCGGGGCTGAAAGGGATATGCGTGTCCGGTATGGTGACACGCAGAATGGGTGCTCTTAAGCTGTCGAAAATAGTTTCAGACACCAGTGCAGAAATCTCCGCTGCGGCGCCGCAGGTTTTGTTGGCAGGATCAGCAACGACGAGACGACCAGTTTTCGTAACCGATCTGAAAATCGCATCATGATCAAGCGGCACCAAAGTGCGGGGATCAATGACCTCCACCGATATGCCCTCAGCTTCGAGCTTCTGCGCCGCCAGAATGGATTGCTGCACCGCTGACGAAATTGCAACGATGGTCACGTCGGTACCCTCACGCACTGTACGGGCCACGCCGAAGGGAATGCGGAACTCGCCATCCGGCACGTCTTCTTTTAAACCCCACAGCATAGATCAACAGCGGTGCGAATGTCCCTGTGCAATCCAACAACCGCCGCCGCGTGAATGCCTGCACCCAAGGCCGTGCGTTCTTGTTCTTTTGCGCGTTTTACACTGCGCTCCAAAACATTGGCGATAATCTGGCACCACAATTTGCTGCGTGAACCTCGACTCAACAACACGATTTCATCAATCAATTGCCCCGTCGCTTGTTCAACACCTGCTGTCAGTAAATGTTCTTCAAATGCCAGCGCTTCAAGCATGGCGCGATACATATGCGCCTTGCCATGCAAACCGGAGAGGCCGACAAAAGTCACGCGTGCGTGGCCGTCCCAATAGGGTGTCATTGCGCCGGTCCAATAGGGCAGACAGAGCAGTTTTTCAGAACTCTCTGGAATATTTGCGGCCATGGCTTCCAGGATTAATTGAGGTATTTCGCCCCGCTTCAATCGCTTGCCGTTCAGTTCGGAAATTTGCTCCATGAACCACACGATTTTCTGCGTGCCACCGCTGATAAAAGTTTCCAGAATGTAAGTGCCTGGCGCAGCGCCACCCATGGTACGATGGGCCATGCTGTGACTGTAAGTGTCGAAATAAACACCGGACACTGTACCTGTACCGATGTTGAGATAGACCCTGCCCGCCCGCGTGATATTGCAAACAAGACCCGCCGACTGACCATCACCTGCACCAACTACAATTGGAAGGCCTTTCGGCAGACCAAGTTGTGCTGCCACGTCAGCTGTCAACTCACCTGCAATCGCACC
>CAXTLE010000213.1:0-5465 GCA_964244855.1 uncultured Aestuariivirga sp.
GCGACGCAGGCTTTTGAGGATGCGCGGGAGTCGGTTCGTCGCTTCCTCAATGCGCCTTCCAAGGACCAGATTGTTTTCACGCGGAATGCGACGGATGCGATCAATCTGGTGGCGTCTTCGTTTGGTGGCATGGTGATTGGCGAGGGGGATGAGATTGTTTTGTCCATTCTTGAGCATCACTCCAACATTGTGCCTTGGCACTTCCACCGGGAGCGGCGCGGGGCTGTTCTGAAGTGGGCGCCGATTGATGATGAGGGGAATTTTCTGCTTGAGGAATACGCCAGGCTTTTGACGGCGCGGACGAAAATGGTGGCGATTACCATGATGTCGAATGCGCTGGGCACGATCACGCCCATTCATGAAATCATCCGGTTAGCGCATGACAAGGGTATTCCTGTGCTTGTGGACGCCAGTCAGGCAGCGGTGCATGGGACTGTTGATGTGCAGGCGCTGGATGCGGATTTTGTGGTGTTTACCGGGCATAAAACTTACGGGCCGACGGGTATTGGCGTGCTCTATGGCAAGGCCGAGCACTTGAAGAAAATGCCGCCTTATCAAGGCGGTGGCGAGATGATCTTAGACGTTACTGAAGCTGGTGTAACCTATAATGACCCGCCGCATCGCTTCGAGGCGGGAACGCCTGCGATTGTCGAGGCCATCAGCCTTGGGGTGGCGCTGGATTATATGCGCGGCATTGGCGCGGACGCGATTGTGGCGCATGAAAACGCATTGCATGATCATGCCATGGAGCGATTGACGCAGATCAATTCGCTGCGGATTTTCGGGCGGGCCAAGTCCAAAGGGCCGATTATTTCCTTTACCATGGAAGGGGCGCATGCCCATGACGTGGCCACGGTGATTGACCGGCAGGGCGTGGCTGTTAGGGCGGGGACGCATTGCACGCAGCCGTTGTTGCAGCGCTTTGGCGTGACGGCGACCTGCCGTGCGTCTTTCGGGATGTACAACACGCATGAAGAGGTTGATAAACTCGCAGATGCACTTATCTCTGCACAAAGGATATTCACATGAGTGACGTTGCCATTGCCGTTGAAAACGCCCCCAATCCCTCTGCCATTCCGGTGGATGAATTGGCGCGACTGACGGATGACATCGTGGGGGCTCTGAAGACGGTGTATGATCCGGAGATCCCCGTTGATATTTATGAGCTGGGGCTGATCTATAAAGTCGACATTGATGACGACCGCTTTGTGGCGATTGACATGACGCTGACGGCCCCTGGCTGCCCGGTGGCTGGTGATATGCCGGGCTGGGTGGAGAATGCAGTGGGCTCGGTTGCGGGAGTGTCTGGTGTCAAGGCCAAGATTACGTTTGACCCGCCATGGGACCAGAGCCGCATGTCGGAAGAGGCCCGCATGGCCATGAATATGTGGTAGGAGAACACGATGAAACCACGTCCTGCAATTCTCACAATGACTGAAAACGCCTCTGCGCGCGTGCGTGAACTCATGGCCAAGGACGAGGGCATCGGTCTTCGCGTTGGCGTCAAGAATGGTGGCTGTGCCGGCATGGAATATACCATGGAGTGGGCGAAGGAGCCGAAGCCGTTTGACGAGGTTGTCGAACAGGATGGCGCCAAGGTTTTGATTGAGGCCAAGGCCTTGATGTTTTTGCTCGGCACGCAGATGGATTACCAGACCGGGATTTTGAAGTCGGGATTTGTGTTTAATAATCCGAACCAGATTTCAGCTTGCGGCTGCGGTGAGAGTGTTGAGATCAAGCCTGCGGAGATGTCGGCGGTTTAGTGAGAAAGACCTCATCAGCCCTTCGGGCAGCTTCTCCAGAGGAGAAGCGACTCGGTGGCGGTCCTCCCTTAATCACTGAGCATTGCGGGAGGTCTACCATCCAGTCGCTTCTCCTCTGGAGAAGCTGCCCGAAGGGCTGATGAGGTCATTTAAAACTTCCTGAGTGCAGCGCTTTTGGGTTCGCCTGCAAATGTCACGCCCAGCATGCCTTTTTCTTTCCAGGCGATACGGACGTCGCGGATTGTATTGTCCAGGGCGATGAAGAGCCGGAATTTGTCTGGCATGTCGAGGGCGGTGGCGCAGATCAGTTTGGCACCTGTTTGGGACACATCGCGCAGCGTGCAATCCACGGCACGACCCTCCAGCACGATTTTTCCGGATTTCAGAACACGCATGCGTTTTGTCACGCGGCGTTGATCAGCTATGGTTTGGTCTTCCGCCATGGCGCGGACTCTAGACCTCAGTGGTTAACGTGCTATTGACGTTTTTGCGGGCCGTTGCAGGAAGGCTGGCATGTTTCCGGCATTGAAGCCGCCGTGGTCCGGTGCGTCGTTTTGCTCGTGATAGTCGCGGCGAGGGCGGGGAGTGCGTTCGGGTTTGGCCACTGGGGCTGCTGCTTCAACGACGACGGGCGCTGCGGCTTCCACGGCGCGGGGTTTGCGCTCTGGCTTCTTGTCGCGGGTGCGGCGTTCGCGGGTAGGTTTTGGCGCGTCTTCGACCTCTTCAGTCACGGTGGTTTCGCCGACGGAGAACCATTCCATGTCTTTTTTGAGCAGGACTTCGATGGCTTTCAGATGTTTGGTGTCGGCTGACGATACCATCATATAGGCGTGGCCTTCGCGGCCAGCGCGACCGGTGCGGCCAATGCGGTGGATGTAGTCTTCCGCGTGGATCGGCACATCGAAGTTAAACACGTGGCTGACTTCGGGAATGTCGAGGCCACGTGCCGCCACGTCTGATGCGATGAGGAAGGTGACTTCCTGCGTGCGGAAGGCTGTCAGCATTTTCAGGCGTGCGGACTGGTCCATGTCGCCGTGCAGGGCGCCGGCGTTGAAGCCGTGACGCTTCAGGGATTTTTCGAGCAGGGCCACGGTGGTCTTGCGGTTGGCGAAAATGATGGCGTTGTTGATCTTGTCCTGGCTGCGGATGAGCTTGCGCAATGCGTCGCGCTTGGCGGCGGCTTCCGACGGCACTTTTACGGCGAACTGCGAAATGGTGGAGGCGGCTGACGATACGGCGGCGGTTTCCACTTGCACGGGGTTGTGCAGGAATTGCGCTGTGAGGCGCTGGATTTCTGACGGCATGGTGGCCGAGAAGAACAGGGTCTGGCGCGTAAACGGCAGCAGTTTGCAAATGCGCTCAATGTCAGGAATGAAGCCCATGTCGAGCATGCGGTCGGCTTCATCGATGACGAGGAGTTCGACGCCTGTGAGCAGCAGCTTGCCGCGTTCGAAATGGTCGAGCAGGCGGCCTGGTGTGGCGATGACGACGTCGGCACCACGGTCAATCTTGGCGGCTTGTGGGTCGAAGGCAACGCCGCCGATGAGCAGTGCGACGCTGATGTTATGTTGCTTGCCAAGACTTTCAAACGCTTCCTGCACCTGCACGGCGAGTTCGCGGGTCGGCTCCAGAATGAGGGTGCGCGGCATGCGGGCGCGGGCGCGGCCTTTTTCGAGAAGGTGCAGCATGGGCAGCACGAAGGCTGCTGTCTTGCCGGAGCCGGTTTGGGCCAGGCCCAACACATCGCGGCGGGCCAGCGCGTGGGGAATGGCTTCAGCCTGAATGGCCGTTGGCGTGGTGTAGCCAGCGGCGGCAACGGCTTCGAGAACTTTTGGGCTGAGCCCAAGGGTGGAAAAACTCATGCGAAGGGATTAACCTGGGCGATCAAAAAGGAAAACGGACGGGGGACCTCGCCATCGGGCCAGCGTCGCATGACGGGGCAATAGGCGTGTTGGGGGGAAGAGTCAAATGGGGAACGACTGCCATGGAGATGATGAAGGAAAGAACCGTATTCGGTGGTGGATAAAGTGAAGCCGGACTCGCTGGTGAGTTTATGTGGCGAAGGTGTGAAGAAGATATCACCAACGCAGTTTGAAGTGCCGAAGGAGGATTTTGAGCCAAGGCAGCATTTGAATGTGTTGACTGCCCACTGCTGGAAGCCGGAGTAACATTAAATGGCTGTCCAATGGTCTATCTCGTTCCCGGCTTCGCCAGGTGCCTTAACAAAGTGGCGATGTGGATGTGCGCGTCGGTATTCTGGTCACACTGCTGTTTTGTCGATCTCTATCGCTGCGGTGAAGTGGATATTCAAGACGGGCTATCGGTTGAAGAGCTGATACTGTAATTATGCTACGGGGCTTTATTCGGATGGAGACAGTCATGCGTCTTGTGCTGTGTATAACACTCATTTTACTATCGTCTTTGAATGTGCTCGCCAATGACACCGAGGCGGAATTGGCCATCGGCGGATTGCGGCTTTTGCAGAGTGACGCCATTTCGCTTGATAAGGAAGAGCTCTATATTTCGCAGGATGAGGTGCGGGTGGATTATGTTTTCACCAACACCACGGATAAGGACGTGGAAATCCTTGTGGCTTTCCCGCTGCCGGAACAGGGTTTCCCCAATGGCGACGACAGCGGGATTTATGATTTGGCCAAAGACCTGGAGTTCAAGACGCTCGTGGACGGCAAGCCGGTGCAATATGAAGTGGTGACCCAGGCCCTCGCTGGCGGCGAAGAAATTACCCCTCTCCTCGACAAGATTGGCTTGAACCGTGACGCCCAGTGGAAAGAAGGCGTGAACCCTGACGCAAGCCTGGCCAGCGTGAACGCCGCAGCGCGCGACAAACTCATCGCCCTGGGAGCGTTGAAAAATGAAGGGTCAGAAGCCGAACCCTACTACATGCAAAAATGGGTGGTACAGACCAGCGTGACGCGCAAGCAGGTGTTCAAGGCGGGGGCGTCAGTGAAAGTGCAACACCGCTACAAACCATTGGCCGGCGGCAGCGTGGCTGGAGGCTTGTCACCGCAATATCGCAACGAAGACTGGGCCAAACAGAACATCACCAAATTCTGCATCGAGAAAGACTGGCTCAAAAGCTTCGACAAGCAAATTCCAAAACACGTCAGCGACAAGAACCCGACAGGCTACAATGAGATCTGGCTGGGCTACGTGCTGAAGTCAGGCGCCAACTGGAAAGGCCCGATCAAGGATTTCCGCTTGGTCATCGACAAGGGTAAGCCTGACTCGATGATCAGCTTTTGTAGCGAAGGCGTGAAGAAAATATCGCCGACGCAGTTTGAGGTACGGAAGACGGATTTTGAGCCGACACAGGATTTGAATGTGCTGATTGTTCATTGGTGGACGGCGGAGTGATCAGGGTTTGATGCCACTTGCTTTCAGCAATACCTTTTCAATTCGTGCTTGCCAACCCGCACCCCCGGCTTTGAAGTGCTCAATGATTTTCGGATTGACGCGAATGGAAATGGCAACCTTAGTCGGTTTCACCTGAGGCCCACGCCCACGGCGCAAAGTGGCTGCTGCTTCGGTGAGCGAAGTGCCTTTGACCCGCGTGGCGTTTTTGAAATCAGCGGCAGACCATTCCGGGTTATCATTGTTGATGGCTTTAACTTTTCGCATAACGTTCAATCTCCTTCGCATGGGCACGGCGCAGACTGATGGCGCGTAACACACTGTCCCGTT
>CAXTLE010000214.1:0-5432 GCA_964244855.1 uncultured Aestuariivirga sp.
AGTGGGTACCATGGGCGTTGTTGGGTGCGGGTTTGCCGCTGCTTGCAGCCTATGTCACGGGAACGGCATCACTCACCGACGATATCAAGAGCAGGACCGGGCAGCTTTTGTCCGCAAATGAGCAAACCGCTTGGGCCAAGCTTGACAATAATGTCCGCGATTATCAGCTCAGCGGATCCGCTCCCAGTCAGGAAGCGCTTGATTTAGCAGTAAAAACCGTTGCAGGCAGCTATGGTGTTCGCACAGTGTCGAACACGGTGCAGATTGTTGAGCCTGTCAAAATGTTGGCACCAACAGTTGAGTCAGTGAACGTTACCACTGCAACGCCCGAACTGAAGGGCACATGGCATGAGGGTGTTGCAAATGCTTTGACCGTCAAGGTTGGAGAGACTGCATATAAGTTAAATGAAAGTCCTGAGCTGACATCCATTGGCGGCAACTGGTTGCTGCGGCTGACGCAGCCCTTGGCCGAAGGAAGCTATGACGTGACAGCCGAATCATCTGACGGAAAAGTGTCAATGACAGCTGCAGCACCAGGAAAATTGGTGGTTGATCTGCCGGACCCTGTGGTTGTTCCGCCATTGCCCGCGCCAACTGTGGAAAACTATGTCGGCAACATGACAACGCCAACGTTTACCGGCACCTGGCCGGAAGTGGCGGCAAAGGCTGTGGAAAAGAATCTTCAGGTAAAAATTGGTGAAGACCTGTTTGTTTTGGGCAAAAACCCCGAGCTTAGCAGCAATGGCTATGGCAATTGGCAACTTACACCTTCAAAGCCTCTGGCAGAGGGCAATTTCGCGGTCATGCCGGGAATCGTCGGTGCTGACGGCAAATGGCAGAAGGCCGAAGCCCCGGCCCAAGTCGTGATTGACGTCACTCCTCCAGCGCTTCCCGAAGTTGTAGCGCCAGCCGCAGGAGCCAAGTGGCCTTTCGCCATTATCGGGAAATGGCAGGATGTTGCTGGCAACAGCCTGACAGCCGCCCTTGCGGGCGTTACATATGCAGCGAACAAGGAAACTGCCCTGAGAGTTGACGGCAAAGGTGGCTTCAGTTTCGACCCGAAGGTTGAACTTGCACCCGGCTCTTATGATGTCGACATTGCGGTGAAGGACGTGGCGGGCAATATTGCCCATCAAACCCTGGCTGCTGCCATTGTCATTCCGGAAGTTGCAGCATCCGCCAAAGTGGAACCTGTTGTTCCAGCCGTCGCAGCCAAATTTGACGCGCCTGCTGCCAATGCCAAATGGCCTTATGCCATCACTGGCATGTGGGACGAAAAACCGGATCACAAACTGATGGCCGCCGTCAATGGCCACACCTATATGCTGGGCCGTGGTGCAGCACTGACAAGCGATGGCGCCGGCAAATTCAGCTTTGCACCCGCAGCCAAGCTGGCGCCTGGCAGTTATGACGTGGTGTTCACCACCATCGATTCCACCAGCGAAGCCAAGGTCACCGTCGCCAAAGCCGCCATAGTGATTCCCGAACCGGTTGTCGTCACCCCGCCGCCAGCACCGCTGATGGCGGCTATGCCAGTTGTCGTTCCCGCCGGATCGAAATGGCCCTATGCCATCACTGGAACATGGGATGAAAAGCCGGGTAATGCCCTCACGGCCACTGTGGCAGGCCGCAGCTATGGCCTCAATCGTGGTGCGGCATTGACCAGCGATGGATCAGGCAAATTCACCTTTGCACCCGCTGCCAAGTTGGCGCCAGGCAGTTATGACGTGGTGTTCACCACCACGAATGCTGCGGGAGAATCAAAGGCCGCCACCGCCGTAGCAGCCATTGTGATTCCCGAAGCAGTGGTGGTCGCGCCGATTGTGCCAGCCGCAACAGCAGAAGTGACGGTGCCGGAACCGGCCCCCGTTGTGGTTGCTCCACCTCCGCCAATTGAAATTCCGGCACCAACAGTTGCATCACAACTGGATTTGACCGGGGCCCCGCTCATCAAGGGTACGTGGCCGAACAGTTTGGCCACAAACCTCAATGTGACCCTCGATGGCCGCACCTATAAATCAGGCGTGGATGGAAATCTGGGCGTCAAAGGCGGCAATTGGACCTTGATGCCAGGAACTGCCCTGAAAGACGGCAATTATGACATCGTCGTTGAGGCCACTGATGCTGCTGGCAACATGGGCATGGACACAACAAGTAACGAATTGGAAGTTGACGTTTCACAACCGGCAGCGCCAACGGTTATGGCAGCATCAGGCGATGTTTCGCCTGACCATTTGTCGGGGACATGGGATGAGGCAAATGCCAAAGGCCTGAAGGTTACTGTTCCCCAAATCAACTTGACAGCGGAACTCGGTGCAGCGGGGAGTCCATTGACAAGTGATGGCGCAGGCAAATGGCGTTTGGTTTTGGCCGCACCATTGCCTGCGGGCAGTTATAACGTGGTTGCGGAAACAACCGACAATCGCGGTCGCGTTCAAACCGATATGTCGGAAGCGGAAGTTGTCGTCGTGGCCAAGGGTGAAACCCCACCTCCACCACCACCGCCTTATGACTGCGTTGCCGTGATGACGCGCATCGCCAGTGTATTTCCAATCAGGTTTGAATATGACCTGACCGATATTACAAAACCATTCGACGTGTCCGTCAGCCAATATGCGGCATTGTTGAAAGATCCGCGTTGCACATCGCTCAACATTGAAATCGACGGCCACGCCGATTTCAGGGGTTCTGAAATCTACAATATGGGCCTCAGCGAACGCCGTGCCGAAGTTATCATGGGCATGTTTGAAAAGGCAGGCGTTGATAAAACCCGCATGGCAGTGAAGGGCTACGGTAAATCGCAGCCGCTTGATGCGGCTCTCACCGACGAAGCTCGTGCAAAGAATCGTCGTGTCGAAATTTCGGTAAAGCCATAAGGGGGACTAACGATGAATGAATTTTTCAATTGGACGAACACCTGGATTGTTGTGCAACACAATTGGTATTGGATGCTGCTGGCAGCCGCCATCGGCGTTTGGGTTGGCTGGCGGACCTGTGACACGTCCAACCGCAAAATGAATTGAGTGGGGGCACATCATGTTACATTATCTCATTGAACTTGCCGTTTGGCTTCTTGCCGCGTATTTTACCGGTGCCTGCCTCGGTTGTCTGTTCCGCAAACTGTTCGGAGCGGATGATTATGTGAAAGCTCCAGCCATTCCAGTTGCAGCACCTGCATACAGGCCTGAAGCTCCATTGCCACGCGCAGAAATTCCACGTCCGGTTATAGCCCCCATTCCCATGGCGGCACCACCCGTCGTAGCGGCTGAACCATTGCGCATGGCGCGGATGGAGCGGCCGCGTGGCATTGCCATGGCCCGCAATGGCAAGCCTGACAATCTGCTCCGCATCAGCGGTGTTGGTCCGAAGAACGAGAAAATCCTGCATTCTCTCGGCTATTTCCACTTCGACCAAATTGCGGCCTGGACGCCTGAAAACGTGTCCTGGGTTGATGACCATTTGAAGTTTAATGGCCGCATTGACCGTGAAGAATGGATCAACCAGAGCCGTCTCCTGGCAGACGGTAATGATGCTGAATTCACGAGGCTCTATGGCACGGGTGGTGAAGGCAGCAAAGAAGCAGGATCCCGCACGGTTCGTGGTCCGCAGGAAAAGGCTGAAATGGCAGCACCATCTGCTGCTTTGATGTCCGCCAATATTGCGGCAGATAAACTGGCCGCCGAAAAGGCTGCAGCGGCAAAAGCCGCAGCTGCAGCAGACGAAAAGGCCGCTGCTTCCGGTAAAATGGCAAAGCCCAAAGGCATTGCCAAGGCCCGTGGTGGCAAACCTGACGACCTGCAACGCATCAGTGGTATTGGGCCGAAGAACGAGAGCATTCTGCACTCGCTCGGCTTCTTCCACTTTGACCAAATTGCGGCCTGGACCGCAACTGAAGTGAATTGGGTGGACGATCACCTGAGGTTCAACGGTCGCATCAAGCGCGAAGAATGGATCCGCCAGGCACGGCTGCTGTTCGAAGGCAAGGAAGCGGAGTTCGCGAAGCTCTATGGCACAGGCGGACTAAAGAACAAAAAGGGTGAAACCCTCTCAGGCTCGCGGACGCGAAAGCCTTGAGTCGTTTGCATGATATTTGAAAGCGGCCCGGGAGAATTCCCGGGCCTTATCTTTATGTCTCACAATAGGTGTTTAATCGCATTTTAAGCCATGCTGGTTGCGATTACATTGCTTGCCGCTACCCCACCAGCGGACAAGTCAGGAATCGTGTCCTGAGGTCTCTGTGTTCGTTTAAATGCTATATGCCGCTTTTGCGCCTATCATCACGGCCAGAACCGCCAGCAACATCAGCACGGCCTTGCGGAAGGTTTCAGGGTTGGTACCTTTGAAGCTTCTCGCACCTATCCAGACACCTGCCAGCAGGGGTGGAAGATAGCTGAGCGCACGCCACGCCGCGTCCCGCGTCACCAATCCTTGTGTGGACTGATTGGCAAGGCCAATGACATCGGTTGCCAGAAAAAACGCGGTGAGCGATGCGCGTCCGGCGGCGGCTCCTGCGGGGGAAGCGAAGTAGAACAGGATGACCGGTGGCCCGCCAATGCCGAAGGCCCCGTTGCTTAAGCCCGAAGCTGCGCCGGCGAGCGTCGCGCCTGTTTTCCCCGGCATGGATTTCAATGCGAAGCCCCACCATAACAGGGCGGTCGCAATCAATACGAAAATCGCCAAGGCGATTTGCATGGGGGCAGGGGGAATATTGGCCAGGAGCCAGACTCCGACAGGTGTGGCAAACAGACAGCCCAGTGTGAGCGGCCCCAGCGACTTCCAGTGAATGTCTTTCCATATCGACGGCAGCAGATTGATGCTGGCAGCGAGTTCCAGCATGAAAATCGAGGGTATGATTTCAGCAGGTGTATATACCAGTGACAGAGCAGTGACGGCCAGCAGAGAAAAACCGAATCCGGAAAAGCCGCGCACGATGGCAGCGACGAAAATGCATAGACATGAGTAGACGAGGGGGAGCCAGTTCATCCCAAACGTTTATCGCCGAATCCAAAAATAGAAAAGGAGCTTTCCCTGAAACGCCGGGAAAGCTCCCACTCTTTCGCACCGAAGTGCTGTGGCCTCGAAACTTTACGCTGAACTCACAAACTCCCTATGGGGCAGGGATCTCTAGTGCAAGGCGGCCAGGGCATGGCTGCTGTCGGGTTCAATCAGCCCGATCATGGCACCTGTCGCGTCCGAGACGACGGCGAGTTTGCCAACCCCCGGCACGCGAACGGGTGGGCGCATGATTTCGCCGCCGGATTTAGACGTTTCATCTTCAGCTTTGGCGATGTCGGCAACCGAGAGATAGGTCATCCAATGCGAGGGGATGCCGTCATAGTCGGGGGCCGTCAGTTCGAATACGCCGCCTACGGGTCTACCGTCCTTGCGGGCAATCCAATAGCCCGCACCATCGGGCAGGGTGGTGGGTTCGA
>CAXTLE010000215.1:0-5412 GCA_964244855.1 uncultured Aestuariivirga sp.
CGTCGAGAAATGCGGGCTCGTAATACATGGGCTTCGGGTGTTTGCGGAAGCGCTCTACAAGCATGGAGGTATGTTCTGGCGTGCCTTCGATGTAGAGGATTAGAGTGTTATCAGCGAGCGCCTTCAACACCGGATCATGCGGATCATCTGCGTTCACAACCTCGCAGAGGCTGCCACCGGAATCGCAAACGAAGTGATCGTATTTGTAAATCTCTGAGGCGCGACCAATAAATTCCGGCACATCCTGCAATGCCCGCTGCTCGGCGTCGCGGTGTTGACTTTGGCGCCGTTTATATTCCGCAAAAGAAATACCACCCTTGTCGGGGTTACCGGGTTTGCCGAGATAGGTTGAGAGCGGGGCCAGATTGTCAAAGGTGATGTTGGAGCGGACGTAAATTGAATCCGAGCGCAGCAGGTCCTTCAAGAAATCATTCTTCATGGCCTCACGCTTGAAATTGTCGACGATGTGGTCGTCCATGTAACGGGTGCCGATGCGGTAATCGACCGAGTATTGGAACCAGTTGGCCTCCATCAGCAAACGGGCAAGCGTGGTTTTTCCCACGCCGGACATGCCGAACACTGTGACGGCTTTGCGGGGAAGTTTACGGAAATCCTGACCAGATGAAAAACGCATGGCCGCTGCTTTAGCGGCCTGAGGCTGGAGGAGCAATGGGCTCAAAAATCTTTGGTGAGGCGGAAGTCGATGGCGTGAGAGTTATAGTCGTAGAGATTGATGTTGGAGAAATTGTCGGTGTAGGAATAATAGATGGACGGGGCAAAGCCGAACAGGTTGAGGTCGCGTTTGGTCAGTGAAATGGATCCGGTTAGTTTGGTGTCTTTGCGGTGGGTTGCAAAGAACATATTGTAGTCGACGAAATTCGTGTCGGCGATTTGACCGGTGACTGTCGCGGTGATGCCGTGTGTCAGTTCCTTGTAGACTGAAAGACCGCCGGAAATGGTGCGGTATGACTCTTGCGCGGCGTCAGAGTCGATTTTGTCCCAGCCGCCAATCACAGTCGCGCTGAAGCTGGAGTTGAAGCCGTGGGTAAATGAACCATCCCACGTGATTGCTCTGGCGTCTTTGCTGCCTTTTGCAAGTTTGTTCCGCCATTCATAAACGGCGCTGGATGAAAGACTGTTTTTGGCTGACAACTGAAGCGAAGCTGAGATACGGGGGCCATAGGCCGCGTAGGAAAAGCCAAGTTTATCGTCTGCGAGTGATTGACTGGAAACAGCTCCAAAACCGACATATCCCTGCCTGATAAGGCGGCGCAATTCGAGAGACTGGCTCAGGCTGTAGCTGTTGAAATCAGAATCGTCATAGACGCGGGCGTCAGCGCTGCCCGCAGCTACAAATGAAAAATCATTTCCAAGCCGTTTGGTATAGCCCGCACTTAAACCGCCTGCCACACCCAATCCGCTGCTGGCCTGATTGGCTTTGTTGATTTCACCGGTGGACCCAAAAAACGGCGTGTAGACCGTGGTGTGTCTCGAGCCGTTGTTTAAATTGGTGGAAGGTGCAAAGGAAACATAGCCGCTCGTCTTGAAGGGACTGCGGCTGTCAACCTGTTCAATGAATGATCTGATACCGTTGGCAGCAGCTTCATCCGGTGCATCGGCGGCCAAAAGTCGAAGCTGATGCTTGGCGCTGTCGTTCTCTTCGAGAGCTACCAATACTTCTGCCAGATCAGAGCGGACGAGGGTGAGGCTTGGATCATCGGCCAAGGCAGCGCGGAAGTTTTTTGCGGCGCCCGTCAAATTTCCTTGGGCCTTGAGGATAAGCCCTTCAATGTAGAGAGAGCGATTTTTGGCATAAGGGCCCGACAAGGGAAATTTCTGCAGCATATAGGCCGCGTCGGGGGCCTGTCCGGATTTGGCCAGATGCAATAGCAAGCGCACTCGTTCTATTTCCGGGGCTGCTTGATAGACCGCAATCTGCTGGCCACTTGGTATCGCTTGGGCAAGTGGAACATTGCTGAAAAACAAAGCCAGCGCGCAAAGAGCTGCGCGCTGGTTGATTTTGAAGGACGTCAACATCAAGGAGGGCATACACCACCGGGATTGGTGCACTTGCCGTTGAATGCACCGTTGATTGTCAGATAGCCGTTGTGTGTATCGTTGATACCTGCGGAGCCACCAAGCGGATCAACCTGTGCACCAGCAGCATTGAAGATGCCTGTGATTTCACCTGCATCAGGGTCGAACAGGCCGCCGTGGGTCGGGTTGGTATAGGTGATGTAAGGCTCATCCAGTGTTGCTCTTCCGCTGAATGTGTTTGCAAATTTTGCACCTGCGGTTCCAGGATCAAGCTTCGCATCAATCGCAATATTAGTTTCGTAGATGTAATTGTAGTTGGGTGCTTTTAAATTTCCGACTGTTGGATTGCCAGATGCACTGGTATTCCAAGTATATTCGATTTTCTGACCATTCAGGGTTTGTTTGCTTGTCCAAGTCTCCGGCGTAAGCATACCGTTGACTGCGCCTGAGGCAAAGTCGGCGTCCATTGACGATTGACCCTGAACGCGCCAAAGGGCATTCGGATCAATATCAGCGCCTTCGGGTTTTACCCAGCCGCTGGTTTTTGCAGCTGCTACAAAGCGGCCCTTGTAAGTGGCAGAGCCACCTGTGGGCATGACTGCCGTCGCATTTCCACCAAAGGACCAAGCTTGTTGTTTCGGAGTACCGCCGCCGATGACGTTTTGATACTGGGTTGCGTAGCTATTGTCCCACGCCCACACCTGCAAAAGCTCGTCACGGTTTATGGATTCATCTTTGACGCGATATTCACGGTAATTGTCCTTGGTGCCACCGTTCGCTCTTACATCCATCAACGGCGCGAGTTGAGTCCAATACTGATCTTCGCGATAGTTTACTGCAACGTCGCCATCAGCTATTTTGAACAGTCCATCATTATTTTGGTCTTTGAAATACCGACTATAGGTAGCGTCATATTTTATTGTGGGATTACCGAATGCATCGTTGAGTACAGGCGGTGTTGTAAACCCACCAATTGTATGGCCAAGCTTGATCCAGGTCAGGTCACGCGTGCCTGAACGGTATTCATCCATCTGTATGGGAACAGCAAATTGCGAGTTCTCGGGGGATTTTGTGTCGATCTGGAATTTCACAGTTTTGGGCTTGTTGGTAGACAGAATTTCAGCGGTGATGGCTGCTTGCGTTGAGGATTTGTCTGACGTTATGGCAGACAGAGCTTTTGCTGGTGCTGTTGGAGTATTATAAATGAAGCTCTGCAGGGCAATCGTTTTGTTGCCGCTGCTAAGTCCCGTCGCATTACCGCCCGCGCCTGAACCTGTATTCCCATCAGTGTCAGTTCCGACTACTGGGTCGGGAATGCCGTCGCCGTCTTTGTCATTTATGGGCGGTGTCGTCGTTCCGCCTGCTGGCTTTGGTATGCATTCGTCTGCGTTTTGCAATACAGTACAAGTGGCAAGATCACCGGCCACCATGCCTGCGGCTGACAATGTGCCGCCGCTGGTCAAACCTCCGCCACCGCCTGCACAGGCGGCCAGGGCGAAGGTTGATGTCATGAGTGCTAAAACTGGAACCAGACGCATGTGAACTACCTAGAAAATGACAGACTGGATCAAATTGCACGCATCCGGCTAATTTTGCGTTAAGTGTGAAATGATTTGGAGGTGCCGTTTTGGTGCAGGGGATTAACCTTCCGGTAAGCTGGTATGAGGCTACGGCGCAGCGTGGTGCTGTTTCTGTGTTGAGCGATGTTCAGATTGTCGATGTTTGCGTCATCGGAGGCGGGCTTGCGGGCCTTACGGCTACGCTGGAATTGGCGCGGGCTGGAAAAACGGTGGTGTTGCTGGAAGCTTCGCGCGTGGCCTGTGGCGCGTCGGGGCGCAATGGTGGATTTGTGTCGAATGGTTTTGCGCTTGGCATTGATTCGGTCTCGCAGCATGTGGGGCTGGAGGCAGCGCAAAAGCTGCATGGGCTTTCGCGCGAGGGTACTGAATATGTGCGCTCAACAGTTTTGCACCATGATGCGTCGATTATTGCGGGACACGGCACGCGGGTTGCCGTGCGCTATAATGATGGCGGTGGACTGCATGCTTATGCAGATGAGCTGCGCAACAGGTTTGGGGAAGAGGTTCAGACGGCCGGGGTTGATGAAACGCGGCAGCTTCTGAATACATCCCGCTATTTTGACAGCATTGCGTTTCCGCGGGCGTTTCATATTCACCCCTTGCGCTATGCGCTGTTGTTGAAGCGGCTGTGCGAGGAGGCGGGTGCAAGGATTTTCGAAAACAGTGCCGCGTTAAAGGTTGAGAAGATCAATTCAACATTCGTTGTCAAAACGTCCGGTGGGGAAGTGCGGGCTGGGCATGTGGTGCATTGTGTCTCGGCACTTGACCGCACACTGCATGCGCCAACGGGCCGCGCCATTCTTCCGGTTTCAACTTATGTCGCGGCGACGGAGCCTTTGCAGCAGGATGCTATTCGAACGCCTGAGGCCATTGGTGATACGCGCCGGGCGGGGGATTATTATCGGCTGATGTCAGGCGGGCGAATTCTTTGGGGTGGCCGGATTTCGACACGCGTCAGGGAACCGCAGCGTCTGGCAGAGGAGATGCGCGGCGATATGGTCTCGACTTTTCCACAATTGGGATTGCCACGCATTGATTATGCCTGGGCGGGTTTGATGGGTTATGCTTTGCACAAGATGCCGCTGATCGGGCGCGACCATGAGGGCCAGTGGTTTGCCACCGCTTTTGGCGGGCATGGTCTGAATACCACGGCGATGGGCGGGTTGCTGATCGCGCGGGCGATTTCCACGGGCGATGATGATTATCGACGCTTCACGCCATTTGCGCCGCGTTGGGCTTTTGGCCAATTGGGGCGGCTCGGGGTGCAGGGCAGCTATTGGTGGATGCAGGCGAGGGACCGCTTTGACGAGGCGACGAAGACCGCAATCCGGCGCTGATTCCGCTGTGTTGCCAGCCGTGTGTTCACAAGTGAACCGAAAAACCTGCGTTTTTCAACACATTAACAACTCTTGCAGGGGGAGAATCGCGCAGCTATAAGCCCGCCCAACGGCGGATGGAGAGATACGTCTATGTCACTTGTGTTGGAAGAAGACTATCGGCCCAGCGACAATGAGCCGTTTATGAATGAGCGCCAGGTGGAATATTTCCGCCGCAAGCTGATGTCCTGGAAAGAGGATATCATCAGGGAGAGCCGCGAGACGCTCGGCCACCTTCAAGACGAAAATCATATTCTGCCGGATGTCGCTGATCGTGCATCGTCTGAAACAGACCGATCGCTGGAATTGCGCACGCGTGACCGGCAACGCAAGCTGATTTCGAAAATCGACTCCGCACTGAAGCGTATTGCCGATGGCTCCTATGGCTATTGCGAAGATACCGGTGATCCGATCAGCCT
>CAXTLE010000216.1:0-5406 GCA_964244855.1 uncultured Aestuariivirga sp.
TTTACGAAGCAAAAACTTCTGCCAACTTGAAAGTGGGGTTCTTCACGGAAGACCAATTCTTTGCCAAAACTGGTCACAGCAAGTGTCCTTTAAAAAATTCGAGCCAATATCAGTTGTAGAAGATATTCAACGCTTCGTCATCCCGGCGAAGGCCGGGATCCCGCTAGCAACCCGCGCCGCTCTTGGCCAAGCTGGATCCCCGCCTTCGCGGGGATGACGGCGGTGGTGGCGAGTTTAATTGGCAACGTCCAAGAAGAATGGATCAACCCACCCGACCATAGAACCCTAGCTGCTCATCCCGAGAAAACATCACCCCGGGTTTTTCGTAATAGGAGAACACTGCGATCATGCGTTCGCGTTGTCCGCGCACGGTGCTGACCTTGTGGGCGGTGTTGCGGCCTCGGAAGACGTTGAGCGTGCCGGGGGAAACTTTCAGGGTTTTCACCTGATCGTCTTCGCCGCGCATCAGTTTGGCCACGCCTTCGTAGTTGGGATCTTCGGCACTTCGCAAATCTGTGCGGTAGACGAAGTCGCCGCCTTGTTCCGGGGCCTGCAACAAAAGTGTTGTGGTATATTCGCTGCGGTCGAAGTGCCAGTTCAGTTGTTCGCCTTCGCGATAGGCCATGACGTTAAGGCGGGCGAGCGGGTCGCGCATCGGGTAGAGCGCATCTTTGCCCATGGTGGCACCCAGGAAAACCACCAGTGGTGCCCATTCATAGACATAGGTGATCAGGCTTTGTGGAATCTGGTCAGCGCAGACCGTGTGGTTGATGGTTTCATAGCGCGTGAGTGCCGGATGATCTTCGGGCAAGCCCGCAATCGTTTTCAGGAAATAGATGTTGTGGGAGCGCTTGTGCACGAAGGACAATGTGTCCATGACAGGGCGGACTTCAGAAATGATTTTGTCGAGCGCGTCGGTGCGCACCAGGTTGTCGAGGTTGAACATGCCGCTTCGGTCAAGGTCGGCCTTGCAACGTTCGACCAAGGCCAGCCATTGTGGAGAACCAGGCTTGTTCAGGGGATAGCGTTCGAGATCGAGAATATCATGCATGATTCAACCCTTCTGCGATGTCGCACAGCCACTCCCACACATTGAGGGCGAAGGTGCGGAGTGCGTAGATGTGAAAACTGTTTTGACCAATACACTGAATGGTCACTGGCGTGTGGTGAATTCCTGTCATCGCGAAGTGACCCGGTTTGAATTCACGTGGGTTAAAATCGATGAGGGCACAGGCGGACAGCAATTCGCGGGCACGGGTGCCCTCCAACAGGATGCGCGTGCGGCCTGATGAGAGTGGTGTGATGAAGATGCCTTCGCAGGCGACAGGTGCATCGCCGAGAATCCAAAACTGTTTTGCACCGATGCGCGACAGTGAGCGGCCTTCGTGCTCAACAACGGTGCCGACTTTCGCTGGCAACTTGCCAAGCACTTTTTTCAAGACTTTGTCTTCGCCGGAAACTTGCGTGAGTGTGAACCCCCTGGCTTCGCTGAGCGTTACGCCTTCGCGTTCAAATTTTGCGTCAGTACCGAGTGGAGAGCGTTGATCAAGCATGGAGCCTGCTCCCCTCTTTGTCGACGAAGTGCGGCGAGACGATTTTCAGGCGCACCTGTTCGTTCTTCAACGGGAAGGCGGCGATGATTTCTTCACCCTCATGTTTCAGTCCGCCGTTGTAGAGGCCGAGGGCGATGAACTTGTTGAGTTCGGTGCTCCATGTGACTGAGGTGATATAACCACGGCCATGGCCCTTGATTTCGTCAGTCGCCGCGAAGAGTATCGCACCGCCTCGCAGTTTCTTGTCAGGATCCAACAGTTCCAGACCCACCAGTGACCAGCGTTCTGCACTCTGCAAATTTTCGCGGAAGCGCAATTCCTTGCCAATGTATGGCTTTTCTTTCGCGGCCATTTTGCCAAGGCCTAAGTCATCCAGAGAATTGCGGTGATCAAGTTCAAGGCCAGCGACATGGCCCTTTTCGATGCGGAGAGACGCAAGTGCTTCAAGGCCATAGGGTTTAATGTCGAGTGGTGCCGCTGCACGCATGATGTGTTCCCACATTGCAATCGCATAATTGGCCGGGCAATGGACTTCGTAGGCGAGTTCGCCGGAAAAGGAGAGGCGCATCAGGCGCAGTGTGGTGCCGCCGAAGGCGACGTCTTTCACACCCATGTAGGGCAGTGCTTCGTTCGAAACGTCAATAGCTGGAAATGCGAGTTGCAATGCTTCGCGGGATTTTGGACCCGAAACCGCCATGCCACCCCATTCATCAGTGAGGGAGGCGACATGCACATCGAGTTCGGGCCAATGGCATTGCAGAAGATATTCCAGCCACGACATGACCTCGCCTGCCTGTGCTGTCGTCGTCGTCATGTAATATTGCGTGTCGGAAATGCGCGAAGTGGTGCCATCGTCCAGCACCACGCCGTCATCATTCAACATGACGCCATAGCGGGCTTTGCCGACGGGGAGTTTTGCAAAACCGTTGACGTAGACGCGATTCAGGAATTCTGCGGAGTCGGGGCCTTGCACATCTATTTTCCCGAGGGTCGACACATCGGCAATGCCGACGCCGGAGCGCACCAGTTCCATCTCCTTGATGTACGCGGTCTCCGGTCTGTTGCCCGCCCAGTTGTAGTACCACGCGCGTTGCCAGAGACCCGCTTCGATGAAGACGCAACCGTTCTGTTCATGCCATGCATGCAGTGGTGAGCGGCGCGTGGGACGGAAATGTTTGCCGACGGTGCGGCCTGCGATGGCACCAATTGTCAGAGGCGCGAAGGGTGGACGGAATGTGGTGGTGCCGGCTTCTGGAATGGTCACGCCGCGCATTTGCGCCATTATGGCGAGGGCGTTGATGTTGGAGGTCTTGCCTTGGTCGGTGCCCATGCCCAGTGTGGTGTAGCGCTTCAAGTGTTCGACCGAGAGGTAGCCCTCCTGATGCGCCTGCTTCACGTCTTTTAACGTCACATCATTCTGAAAATCGAGGAAGGCTTTTGATGCTTGCTCGTGCGGCTGCCATGAAGCTTCGATGGCGTAGCTTCGGTCTTCGCGGGTGGCGGGTGCATCGAGTTTTTGTTTTGGGAGTTTTAGACCCAGCTCCTGCAACGCAGATTCCGCCGCAGCGATGCCATCACGGATGCTGGCTTGTAATCCGAAGTGACCCAGGACTGCACCTGCCCCGAACTGTCCATCGGCAAAACCGCCGGGCACAAAGGATGTGATGGCGTGATCGTATTTCGGTTTGATGCCACCATGACTGGTGAGATGGACAGCGGGGTTCCAGCCGCCGCTCATGCCCAGAACGTCACATTCAATTGTTACGGCGTGGCGACCGCTGAGTTTTACGGCGCTCAACTGTTGTCCGCCAACAACATCAGCGATGCCGCTGTTGGGGAATACGGCGATGCCCAGTTGGGCTGCGCGGGCAAGAAGATCACCTGCGGGGCTGCTGCGGGTTTCGGCAATTGTAACGGCCACATCGGCTTCGGCCAAATCGAAGGCGACCTCATAGGCGCTGTCATTGTTGGTGACGATGACGGCGCGGCGTTTGGGTGCGAGAGCATAGCGATTGAGGTAGGTGCGCAATGCCGAGGCCAGCATGACGCCGGGTTTGTCGTTGTTGTTGAAAACAAGCGGCCGTTCGAAAGCTCCGGTGGCGTGGATAATGGTTTTGGCTTGCACGACTTTGAGGCGGTTTGTACCGACAGAGATGACGGCTTGATTGTGATCGTAGAGGCCTTGCACAGTTGCATTCGTCAGTACGCGGATGTTTTTGAGATTGACGAGCTCAGCAGCGCTGGTGCTGCGCCACTGTTCCAAAACATCGAGCTTCGATGACAACAGGCTCCCGCCGATGCCACTATCTTGTTCCGCGAGCATGACGCGTGCGCCGGACTGCCCTGCTGTGAGTGCTGCGGCCAATCCGGCTGGGCCGCTACCAATGACCAGCACATCGCAGAAGCTGTTGGTGGAGTCGTAACGCGTGGAGCCTTTGGCCTCGGTTGCCGCGCCCAAACCTGCGGCTTTACGGATGAAGGGTTCGTACCACATCCACGAACGCTTCAGCGGCCCCATGAAGGTTTTGTAGTAGAAGCCTGCGGTGAAGAAGGGTGCAGCCAGCGAATTGATGGCCATCACATCAAAGGTCGGTGATGGCCAAGAATTCTGCGACTTGATCATCATTCCGTCCGTCAACGTCGTCGTGGTACCGATGGCATTGGGTATGGTGTTGGCACCCTCGCCCAGCGTGAACAGGCCGTTGGGTTCTTCCAATCCAGCTGAGAGGAAGCCTCTGGGTCGATGATATTTAAAGCTGCGGGCAATGACGGTTTGGTCATTGGCGAGCAAGGCAGAGGCGATGGTATCGCCTTCAAGGCCGGTGAAGGGTTTTCCGTTGTAGTTGAAGCGTACGGGCTTGGCACGATTGATGCGGCCACCAGTAGGCGTGCGACGAAAGCCAGTCATGACCGGTCCGCCAGCGGAGCGCGCTGTCCCTCATCCGCCCTGTCGGGCACCTTCTCCCGCGAAAAGGCGCGGGAGAAGGGCCACGTGATTTGCCTTCTCCCGCTTCTTCCAACGGGAGAAGGTGCCCGAAGGGCGGATGAGGGACAACGGGTCATCTCCCCACCTTCGCATTCGTCGCCGTATTCCGGGTCACCTTGAACCACTGCCGACACCCCAACACATGCTGCCAATATTCCGTGTGCGGACCTTTTGGGTTTTCGAAGAGGAAGTAATAGTCGTGCCACTGTTTTAAATCACCGGTTCCATGCACAGGTCGTGACTTTGACGCGTCTCCGCCGTAGCGAAATTCGCTGTAGTCTCTTTCACCGCAATGGGGGCAAGGCAATCTCATTGTTTATAGGTCCAGTTTCCGATGCCGTATTCATCAAGCTCTTTGCCTTTTTCAAAACGGTCGAGGGCGAAGTCACGGTTGAGGTCGTGGACCTGATCATTCGCAATGGTGTGAGCGAAGGTGTAGCCGGAGGCTGGCGTGGCCTTGAAGCCCTGGTAGCACCAGCCGCCATTCAAATATAAATTGCGAACAGGGGTTTTGCAGATGAAGGGTGAACCATCGGGTGTCATGTCCATGATGCCGCCCCAGTGGCGCAGAAGTTTCAGGCGTTGCGTAAAGGGTGCGAGTGACGCAATGCATTCCATCACCGTTTGCACGCGGGCGAATTGGCCGCGTTGGGTATAGGTGTTGTGACCGTCGATGTGGCCGCCGAATACGAGGCCGCCCTTGTCGGACTGTGACATGTAGAAGAGTTCAGCACCCCATGAGACGACGTGATGCACGATGGGCTTGATGGGTTCTGACACAAAGGCTTGTAGAATGTGACTTTCTACAGGTAGCTTAAGCCCGGCCATTGCAGCGACGTGTGATGCGTGCCCTGCAACAGCCATGCC
>CAXTLE010000217.1:0-5404 GCA_964244855.1 uncultured Aestuariivirga sp.
CCCCGGGACCGCAGGATTCACATTATCTGTTCAAGCGCTTTGTGGACATGATGGATAAGCAAACGGACTAAACTCCTTCATCCGCCCTTCGGGCACCTTCTCCCTTTGGAAGAAACGGGCGAAGGCCTGAATGCTAGTAGCCTTCTTCCGCACTTTGCGCGGGAGAAAATGCCCGAAGGGCGGATGAGGGACTACCTCCAATCTCATATCGTCACCTTTTCCGCTCCCCGCGCTGCAACACCCACTGCGCCACCATCAGCAGCGCCAGCGACGTCATCAACACCACGGTCCCCACCGCATTGATCTCCGGCGTCACGCCGCGCCTGATCGCCGAGAACACGTAAATCGGCAAGGTCACATCCGGCCCCGCCACGAAGAACGCGATAATGAAATCTTCAAACGAAAACGTGAAGGCCAGCAAAGCGCCCGCCAATATCGACGGGGCCAGCACCGGCAACACCACCTGACGAAACGTGCCCATCGGCGTGGCATATAAATCCTCTGAGGCCTCAACCAGACTGCGATCCATGCCCTGCAAGCGTGCCCGCACCAGCAACGCCACGACAGCGATGTTGAACAGCACATGCGTGGCGATAATGCTCCAGGTTCCCATCTGCATGCGGAAAAGCCCAACAGACTCAAGCAACGGATTGACCACATTGAAAATCGTCACGAATGTGATCAGCGATGAAATGCCGATGACGATTCCTGGAACCAGAATGGCGATATAGATCAGCGCTTCAAACAACGCCTTCACCCAGCCCGTTGTGCGCTCCAACCCAAGGGCCGACATGGTGCCGAATGCGGCTGACAGCACCGCCGTGAACAGCCCGATGGTCACACTGGTGCCCAAGGCCTCGGTGATCAGCGGATTGCTGAGGGCCTTGCCATACCACGCCACAGAAAAGCCTTTCCACACCATGGATTGATTGCCCGCGTTAAAGGACAAGCCAACAATCAAAGCAATGGGCGCATATAAAAACAAGTAAATCAGCGTGGCATAAATCCGCATGGTCTACACCAGTGCTGCACGGCGCTGGTCGGTTTTACCGAGCACGAAGCGCATGTAAAAGAACACCGTCACAAACATGATCGCCACCAACGCAATCGACACCGCTGCACCATAGGGCCAGTTTCGTGATTGCAGGAATAAATCGACCAACGCATTGCCAATGAAAAACACTTTTCCACCGCCCAGATATTGCGGCAAAATATAATCGCCCATCAACAGAATGAACACCAGCATTGAACCCGTCGCTACACCCGGCAGCGCCAGCGGAAATGTAATCTGCCAAAACGTGCGCCAAGGTGTTGCACCCAGATCCGCTGATGCCTCAAGCAAGCGCTTGTCGAGTTTTTCCAGCGACACATAAATCGGCGGCACCATCAAGGGCAGAAACCCATAGACGGCCCCAATCAAAACCGCAGTCGGCGTGTTGAGCAATCGCACATCCGCAATGCCAATCCACGCCAGCCACGACGGAATGCCCTTCGATCCCAATATCATGATCCACGCGTAATAGCGCATCAACTGACTGGTCCAAAACGGTGCCATGACAAGTACAAGCATCACCACACGCCATTTCGGTGACACTTTGACCGCCAGAAAATACGCCATTGGAAAAGCAAATACCGCCGTCAACACCGTGCCCAGGGGCGCCAATGTCATCGTGTTGAAAAACGCTTTGCTGCGCGCCGGCAAATTCAGATAATTATTGATGGTGAAAGCAGGCACATAGCCGCCCGCAGCGCCGCGTTCCCCAAACGAAAACACCAGCATCACCACCAGTGGCAATATCAGCAAAAAGAAGAAGAATACCCCCGCCGGTGCCAACAACAGGCCGGTCACCAGCGGAGAACGATTGTTTGATCTCACTCAAGCCGCCTTGAAGCGCGCCATGATTTCAGCCCGCAGCGGGTTGGTCAAAGTTGCAGCCGCTCCAAACTCCAGCGGCGACAGGGCTTCTGCTGCCGGATAGAGAATCGGATTTTCCAGCATATCCTTCGGCACCAGCGCATTGGTGCGCGAGTCGGTAGAGGGATAACCGTGAGCCTTCACTTCAACAGCGTTGATGGCGGGCGTCAGCAAGAAGTCCATCAATGCGTAAGCTGCGTCAAGGTTTTGTCCGCCTTTTGGAATGGCATAGAAGTCACTCCAGATTTCTCCACCTTCTTTCGCCAGCACATATTTCATCTCCGGCATGTCGCGCTGCAACTGCGTCGCATCTCCCGTCCAGCACACTGAGGCCCAGGCATCACCGCTGATCAGTGACGGCTTGTAGTCGGAATTGATGCCAAACAAATGCGGCTTGCAGGCGATCAACAATTTCTCCGCTTCGGCCAGTTGCTTTTCGTCATTCGAATTGAACGAGTAGCCGAACGACTTCAGCGCATTGCCAATGGTAGTGAGCTGATAGTCATGTACCATCACACGGCCCGTCAGCGGACCCTGCGTCAACTCCCAGAACTCTTTCCATGTCGTCGGGTTTTGCGTCACGTTTTTGGTATTCATCACGAAACCGGTGGTGCCCCAGTCCTTCGGCACGGCATAGGTTTTGCCGACAATGATACCTTCCGCCGTAAAACGTTGCTCCTGTGTCGCCGCATCATAATTTGGCAGGCGTTTCAGATCGAGTTCTTCAATCAAGCCCAAATCCCTGTAAGTCGAAATCGCATAATTCGTCGGCACAAACACATCCCAACCGGTGGATCCCGCTTGCAGCTTCGCCAGCATCTCTTCATTCGAACCGAAAATCGAAACATTGATTTTCACGCCTGTTTCAGCGGTAAACTTGTCGAGATTTTCCTGGGCGAAATAGCTGGGCCATGTGGTGAAATTCACAGTGCCAGACAAAGCTGCATGGGCTTTGCGGGGCGCAAGTCCCGGCACCGCACCTGCCATGACAGCTGTTGCCATGCCAAGCCCGGTGACGCCGAGGAAATGCCGGCGCGACACACTTCCATTCTGATAACGGCGTAATTCATCCAAGAATTTTGTCGCTGAAATCGAGTCTGGTGTTTTTTTCATGTGTAGTCTCCCTGTTTGCTATTCATCTGCCAAAATCTGCGCCGCATCGCCCCGCCACCCTGCGGCAACGCTATCACCAATTTCAAATATCCCGACATCACGTTCATTGCGGCGCGGACTGACCACGAGGAACTCGCCCATCGTTTCACTGCCCAAACGATATTGTGTAAAGTCACCTACAAAAATCCGGTTCAGCACCTTCGCAGGCACCGACACGGCCAAACCCGCTGGCAATTTTTTCGCTGTCGCCGCAAGCTCAATCATCTCTGGCCGCACACTGGTCACAGTTCCAACTTTCCCAGCCTTGAAGAAATTCGATTTCCCCACAAAATCCGCCACGTAACGGCTGTTCGGCCTGTCATATAAATCGCGCGGCGTTCCAACCTGCACAATCCGCCCTTCGCGCATCACGCAGACACGGCCTGACATCGACAGCGCCTCTTCCTGATCATGCGTGACCAGCAGAAACGTGATGCCCACATCGCGCTGCAAATTCTGCAATTCAAACTGCATCTCCGCCCGCAGCTTGCGATCCAACGCCGCGAGCGGTTCATCCAGCAACAACACCGCAGGCCGATTGATCAGCGCCCGCGCCAAAGCCACACGCTGCTGCTGCCCACCCGACAGTTCATAAGTGCGGCGCGCGCCAAGTCCCGAAAGCCGCACCATCTCCAAAGCCGCATCAGCAGCCTTCGCCAACTCCGATGTCACAGGTTTAGGCGAGCGTTGCCGCAAACCGTAAGTCACATTGTCAGCCACACTCAAATGCGGAAACAATGCATAATGCTGAAACACCATATTCACCGGGCGGCGATAGGCCGGAATGCCAGTGACATTTTCGCCACGGATGAAAACCTCACCAGACGTCGGCTGCTCAAACCCCGCGATCATCCGCAATGACGTGGTCTTGCCACAGCCCGACGGTCCAAGGATCGACAGAAATTCGCCAGACTTCACCACAAGGTCATTGTCAACCACGGCCAGAGTTCCGCCAAAGCGTTTCGATACCTTGCGAAGTTCAACGACAGCTTCAGTCACATCACGCCCTGTTGTTTTTAAGGGTGAAACTTGAAACAGCCGGGCAGCACTGTCAACTCCGCAACACACCCAAAACCCGGCCAGTGATGGCACCAGAATTTTTCCGCTCGCGAGGCCGTAATGCAAACGTGAGTTCAAGGTGATCAAAAGACGCGCTAGAATTGCAGCGGTGCAGAAATAACTGCGCAAAGAAAAAGGGTGAATTCCATGAGACTCAAAATAAACCCGCTCCTGCTCTGCATGTCTTTGGTTTTGTTTGGAAGCTCTGCGCAGGCAAAGCCCGTGCGGGGCGTTGTGGAACTTTTCACCAGCCAAGGCTGTTCATCTTGCCCTCCAGCGGACCGGGCCTTCTCGTCTGCAACGTCGGCAAGTGGCATCCTGGGCCTCGCATGGCACGTTGACTATTGGAACTCTCTTGGCTGGAAAGATACTTTCTCGTCAGCGCAATCCACCTCTCGGCAACGCAGTTACGGTGGTGGCGTGTTCACGCCGCAGGTGATTGCGAATGGCGATACTCTGGTGCGCCCTGCAAGTTCAAGCGGTGCCATCGCATCATCCGCACACGGATCATTTTCGGTGCATGTCGACATCAGGCGGACCGGGGACGGTGTCGTGGTTGAGGCCGGTGCGGGCGGCGGCAGCGCCAATCTGGTGCTGGTCAAATTCTACAACAGTAAAACCGTGGCCATCACGCGCGGTGAGAACACCGGCAAAAGTGTGAATTACAAACACCCCGTCATCGGTTCTCGCAGCATTGGCAAATGGAACGGCAAGACAGTGAAAATCAACTTGGGTTCAGGCGAATGCAGCGGCGGGATCGGCTGTGCGGTTTTGCTGCAACGTGGCACGGGGCCGATACTGGGAGCCGCCGTGTTGTAAACCTGGCTCTTGCGGGGTCGGTGGGTTGAAGTAAAACCACTCCACCAACAGCCAGGAAGCCCCATGTCCTTTACCAAACTCGACGACCTGAACCACAAACTCGATTCCCTCTCCCATGCGCTTTCAATGCTCGGCGTCGATGAAGCCGTGATGATGCCCGAAGGCGGTGGCGAAAAACGCGCCGAAGCCATCGCCTCGCTTTCCGGCATGTATCACGACATGGCGGCAGCGCCCCACATTGCGGACTGGATCGCCAAGGCCGAAACCGAAGCGCTCGACGACGCGCAACACATCGCTGTGAAGGAATTCAAACGCAGCTACATCAACCGAACCTGCCTCTCTTCCGCCTTCGTGCAAAAGCAAACCGAACAGCGCCTGCGCTGTGAACAACTCTGGCGGCAACTTCGTCCCGCAGGCGACTGGAAAACCTTCCTCCCCGCCTTCTCCGCCGTCATCGAC
>CAXTLE010000218.1:0-5402 GCA_964244855.1 uncultured Aestuariivirga sp.
TGGCAAAGGCGGTGGCGGCGTGGGCCATGGATTGTTCGTTGTGGGCGCGATAGGTTGGAATGTCCTTCCGGTGGGCGTAAAGCGCCTCACCAATGCCCGCCACATTGCCATGGCCGAAAATGGCCCAGACACCTGCGAAGACGGGGAGCTTCTTGCCGTTGATGATGACCATCTGGCGGGTCATGAATTTTACGAGGGCTTGGGCGGCGGTGAGGCGAATGGTTTTGGGCATGGTGGATACTCTCAAGTGGACTGCGTCTTGCGTGTGGTGAGAAAGGGACCTCTCCCGCCCTTCGGGCACCCTCCCCAGAGGGGAGGGACTCGTGGCGAATGCCTCCCTCTATGATTATTGAGGGAGGAGGTTGCAACCAGTCCCTCCCCTCTGGGGAGGGTGCCCGAAGGGCGGGAGAGGTCCCTTTTGTTCACGTTTCTCTCACCTTATTCCAGATGCTAACGAGATTGCCGAATTTTGTCGCCATCATATTCACTGCGGCTTCATCGCTAATTGATCCGCGCAACCATTCCTGTGCTGCTTCGTTGAATATAGTGCGTCCTACGGCAAAGCCTTTGACGTGTTTCTTGCCGCTCACGGCGCGGAAGCCTTTTTCGAGTTCGGCTTCCGGGGCTTCGAGGCCAAGCAAAACGATGCCACGGCACCAGGGATCGTTCTTGTCGATGACCTTTCCGATTTCATCCCAGGCGGTGGGGTCGGCTTGCGGTTCGAGTTTCCACCAGTCGGGCTTGATGCCGAGGTCGTAGAATTCCTGCATGGCCCTGGCGATGGTGAAACGGTCGAGGGGGCCGCTTTTGCCGGCGATGATTTCCACCAGCAATTCACGACCAACCTTGCGGGCGGCTTCGTGGAGCTGGATGTATTTTTGCTGCTGCTGGTGTTTCAGCTCTGGCGGATCATCGGGGTGATAAAAGGCGAGGCACTTGATGACGTGGTCGACAGGCCATTCGACGAGGCGCGAGCCTACGTCTTGCGTGTGTTCAAACTCGAGGGGACGGGAGCCCGGCTTTTCCAAGGGACGGCCGACCCAGAGGCCGAGCTTGGCCGCGTCGAACATTGCTTCGCGGCCATAGGTGTCGTCGAGCAGCGTACCAAAGCCCGGTTTGCCACCGGAGACTTTGCCAATGGCTTGCATGGCCAAGCGCTTGAAGGGGGCGATACGGTCGCGGGATGCGCCGAGCTTATCGGCCATGTCTTCCAGCTGTTTGCGGTGGTCGATGGCGAAGGCGAGGAGGCTTGGGTATTGCTGGCGACGGGTCGTCGCGAGGTGAATGTGGTTGAGGTTTTCGTCCTTGCGGAGTGCGTGGTGCGGGCTGCCGTGTTTGAGGAAATATTGCAACTCATCCCAAGTCAGATATTCGGGCGAGCAGAGCAGGCGCGACACGGCGAAGGCACCACAGGCATTGGCCCAGGTGGCTGAGGTTTCGTGGGACTCGCCTTTGAGCCAGCCGCGCAGGAAGCCTGACATGAAGCCATCGCCTGCGCCCAGTACATTGTAGACTTCAATGGGGAAGCCTTTGCCGATAATGCCGTCGTCGAGGGATTTGGGAATTGCGCCGGGATAAACGACGCAGCCCATGGGGCCGCGTTTCAACACGATGGTGCCTTGGGAAATGGCGCGGATGGCTTTGAGGGCGGCGAGGGTGTTTTCGGAGCCGCCTGCGATGTGGACTTCTTCTTCGGTGCCCACGATCAAATCACAGTCTGCCAATACGGATTGGATGTGGGAGGTTACCTTGTCGGACTTGATGTAGCGCTCTTCGCCGGCGGCGTGTCCGGCAAGGCCCCAGAGATTGGGACGGTAGTCGATGTCGATGATGATCTTGCGGCCATGTTTCTTGGCAATGGCCATGGCCTTACGCTGGGCTTTGTCGTTGACCTCGCGGGCGAAGTGCGTGCCGGTGACGAGGAGGGCTGCTGCGGAGGTGATGAAATCTTCGGTGACGTCATCTTCACACAGGGCGGAGTCGGCGCAGTTGTCGCGGTAGAAAATCAGGGGGAAGGTTTTGTCGTTTTGTACCGCGAGGAGGACGAGGGATGTGAGTCGGGTGGGATCGGTTTTGATGCCAGAGGTCGCCACGCCTTCGCGGGTCATTTGTTCGCGCACGAAGTGGCCCATTTGCTCATCGCCGACGCGGGTGATGAGGCCAACTTTCAAGCCGAGGCGGGCGGTGCCGATGGCGATGTTGGAGGGCGAACCGCCCACGGATTTGGCGAAGGAGGTGACATCTTCAAGCCGCGAGCCGATTTGTTGGCCATAGAGGTCCACGGAGCAGCGGCCCATGGTGATAACGTCAAGCATTGCTGCTGCACCAGCCATGGCGCGCCTCCTTTTCAGTTGAAAGGAATATAAAACAATAATTCCAATTG
The DNA here is from genome assembly GCA_964244855.1 of uncultured Aestuariivirga sp. Lineage (GTDB taxonomy): Bacteria > Pseudomonadota > Alphaproteobacteria > Rhizobiales > Aestuariivirgaceae > Aestuariivirga. The sequence goes on from CAXTLE010000218.1 coordinate 2,384, forward strand.
CGCGTCAATGTAGAATTTTTGTTCTAAATGCAGGTCAGCCCTGTTTGCGCTGCTCAGCGACAGCGACGGTCAATGTCATCGCCAAGGAGAGGGTGGCGGACATGGAGCGGAAGCCTTCGAAATTGGCCTCCTGGATTTCGAACCACAGGCTGGCGACGGAGGCCAGTGGCGAGAAAGGTGAATCAGTTATGGCAACGATTGGTACACCCCGCGCTGCCGCCCGTTGGGTAAGGCTGATGGTTTCACTGGCATAGGGCGTGAAGCTGATGGCGAGGATGCGGTCTTCAGGGGTCGCGAAACTTATATCCTCTGCGGCCAAGCCGCCGACAGCATCAATCAACATGTTTTTGACGCCGAGTTTGCCGAAGGCGTAGGACATATATGACGTGATCGGGAAGGACCGGCGCAGGCCCACGAGATAAATGGTTTCGGCTTTGGCCAGCATTTTTACGGCCTGTTCCAGCTGCTGTGGGTCGATTTTTTCCTTTAGCGAGGCGAGGGAGCGGGCGGCGGCATCGCTGAAGCCGTCGAGCAGCAGGCTGGCCTTGGAGCCATCGCGGGCATGGCCGCGCAATTGTTCAAGGCGCTCGTCGTAGTTCAGGACGCGGTCACGCAAGCGGGAGCGGAAGACGTCTTGCAGATCGGAGAAGCCTTGGTAGCCGAGGGCTTGGCTGAAGCGGACGAGGGTTGAGGGTTGCACGTCGGCGCTGAGGGCGATTGAGGCCACGGTGCCGAAGGCGACTTCATCGGGATTTTCCACGGCGTAGGTCGCGACTTGCGTCAGGCGCTTTGGCATGTCGGCGGCGCGCTCGATGATGAGGGCTTTGAGGGCGGCGAAGTCACGCGGGGCTAGGTCGGTGGTCATGGATGGTATTCAACCACAGTGTGTTCCATGTCACAAGCGAGCTGGAATGTATGTTCCATGAGGAGAAGATTGCAAGATGCGAGCAAGGGACCTCTCCCGCCCTTCGGGCACCCTCCCCAGTGGGGAGGGACTCGTCGTGAAGACCTCCCTATGTGACAATCAAGGGGAGGCGGCTGCAACCAGTCCCTCCCCACTGGGGAGGGTGCCCGAAGGGCGGGAGAGGTCCTGTTCTACTGCTTGGCCTGCTCCAATGCGTCGCGCAGTTTACGCACCAACACTGCTTTGCCCTTGGCATCAGCAACCGCTTTCAGTTGGTCTTCGATGTCGAGAACAAGCGATTGCAGATCGTTGTTCCAGTCGAGTTTGGCGACCGATGTTGGGTCGATGCGGGGTTTTGTATCCTCGACAATAACGGCGCACTTCTCGGCGTTGAGATCAAACACGTCATCGAGGCGGGGGCGGATGATGCAGTCATCGGGAACGAGGCCGCGCAGGTTTTCGGCGAGGGCGATTTGTGGGTCTTCTTCGCCATGCGTCAGGAATATGGTTTTGGCGACGGGCAGGCGTTCTTTCACCCATTGTACAAGTTCCGGGCCATCGGCGTGGCCGGAGTAGTCGTCGAGTTTGCGGATAGCGGCTGCAACTGTCACGTCTTCGCCCATGATTTTGACGCGCTTTGCACCTTCTTGCAGCATGTTGCCGAGGGAGCCTTTGGCCTGAAAGCCCACGAACAATACGGTAGTGGTTTTTTGCCAGAGGCGGTTGCGCAGGTGATGACGGATGCGGCCGGCTTCAGCCATGCCGGAGGCGGCGATGACAATGTGAAAGCCTTTGAACATGTTGAGGGCTTTTGATTCGTCCACGGTTTCGGTGGCGCGCACCAGTGGTGAGGCGAAGGCGTTGGCGAGGTCCTGGCCATTCTCAAGTTCTTTCGCGTGTTTGCGGAAGATTGCCGAGGCTTTGTTGGCGAGAGGCGAGTCAACAAAGATGTTGGCGCGTGGTGCCTTGCCGTGGTCCATGAGGTAGACCAGATCGGTGACCACCTCTTGCGTTCGTTCCACGGCGAAGGACGGGATGAGCAGCACGCCACCGCGGGCTGAGGCGGCATTGAGTTCACCTGCCATTTGCTCGCGGCGTGCTTCAACGCCGCGTTCGAAGCGGTCCTTGTTGCCATAGGTCGATTCGCAGACGACGAAGTCCCAGGTTGTCGGTCCTTCGGGGTCGGCTTCCAGCATTTTGTTGTCGGGGCCAATGTCGCCGGAGAAGAGCAGGCGGATGGGTTTTTTGCCCGCTTGTTCGATTTCGGTTTCGATGGAGGCGGATCCCAGCAAGTGGCCTGCATTCCAGTAGCGCATGCGAATGCCGGGGGCCGGTTCGAACCATTGTTCGTAGTCCTTGCCCTGCATCAGCGTTACCGCTTTTTCCGCGTCGATGACGCCATACATGGGTTCGACTTCGGGAATACCTTTCCTTGCATTGCGCTCATTGAGTTTTTTGACTTCGGTTTCCTGGATGAAACCCGAGTCGGGCAACATGATGGTGCAGAGGTCCTTGGTACCGTATGTGCAGTGAATGGTTTTGTCGAAGCCCTGTTTCACCAGTTTTGGCACAAGTCCGGTGTGGTCGATATGGGCGTGGGTCAAGACCAGCGCTGTGATCGTTTTCGGATCGAAGGGGAAGGCGCGGTAGTTCAGTTCCGACTCTGTGCGGGACCCCTGGAACATGCCGCAATCCACCAACACTTTGGCGGTGTCGGTTTCGACCATGTAGCAGGAACCTGTAACGGTGCGGGCAGCGCCGTGAAAATGGAGTTTTGCCGTCATGCTGCTTAATCCTTTGGAATGTGGAGGCCTGATTGTTTGAGCAAATCCCACGTCTGCTGTGGCGTATCGGCCATCGAGAACATGTCGAGATCATGGGCGCTGATCAGCTTGCTGTCGACAAAGTTCTGGAAGTTGATGGTCTTGTTCCAGAACTTCGAATCATAGAGCACAACAGGCAAGGGCTTGGTCATCTTGCCGGTTTGACGAAGTGTCAAAAGTTCAAACAGTTCATCCATGGTGCCAAAGCCGCCGGGGAACACCACAAGGGCAGCGGCGCGCATGGCAAAGTGCATTTTGCGCATGGCGAAGTAATGGAAACGGAAGGTGAGGT
>CAXTLE010000219.1:0-5398 GCA_964244855.1 uncultured Aestuariivirga sp.
CACCGACGCCAATGTTGTGCTCGGAAAAATCGATCCAGCCTTCTTCGCAGGCGGGAAAATTGTACTGGATGCTGACGCCGCAATAGCCGCACTGCAAAAAAACATTGGCGACAAACTGGGGCTGAAAGACTTCTGGTCAGCTGCAGGTGTGGCCGAAATCGTCGATGAAAACATGGCCAACGCCGCCCGCGTTCACGCTATCGAACTGGGTCGTGATATCGCAGGCTGCACCATGATTGCCTTTGGTGGCGGTGCGCCGCTGCATGCCACACGTTTGGCAGAAAAGACCGGGATCAAACGCATCGTCGTGCCAGTGGGTGCTGGCGTGGGTTCGGCGATAGGTTTCTTGCAAGCTCCGATCTCTTTCGAAATCACCAAAAGCAATGTGCAAATTCTCGACAACTTCGATGCAGCATCCGCGAACGCCTTGCTCAAACAAATGACGAAAGACGCAACCGCCGAAGTTGCTCCCGCGATCGGCAAACACAAACCCACAATCTCAATCGTCGCCGATTGCCGCTACATCGGTCAAGGTCACGAAATTCGTGTCAATATACCCATCCGTATACTGACGAAAAGAGATGGCCCCACTTTGAAAGCCGCATTCGAAAAGGCCTATGCCGCAGTCTACGGCCTCACCATTCCAGGCCAACCCGCCGAAGCCATGACTTGGTCCGTCACGGTATCTGGCCCTGTCCCGGCAATTGCAAAACCTGCAACATCAAAACGCGGTGGCAAAACCAAAATCCTGCGTAAGTTAAAACTCTTCGATGCCCGCCTTGGCAAACAAGTGCAAGCCCCGGTCTATTGGCGCTTTGACCTTGCACCAGGCACAAAGCTCAATGGCCCCGCCATCATCGCCGAACACGAAACTTCGACGATAGTAGGATCAGCCTTCACCGCCCGCATCGACGCGTATCGCAATATCATTCTGGAGCGCTGAATATGACCAGATCCGCCCTCGACGCCATTCGCACACAGGTCATGTGGAACCGTCTCGTTGCCGTAGTCGAAGAGCAGGCACAGTCCCTGCTCCGCACCGCCTTTGGCACCATCACTCGCGAAGCGGGCGACCTCTCTGCCGGCGTTTACAACGTCGAAGGCCACATGATCGCGCAAGCCATGACTGGCACACCCGGCCATGTGAACACCATGGCCACAGCGGTTGCGCATTTCTTCGAAAAATATCCACCCACCTCAATGAAGCCCGGCGACGTCTATATCACCAACGACCCCTGGCTCGGCACAGGTCACCTCTTCGACTACGTCATGCTGACGCCCGTTTTCCTGAGAACCAAACTCGTCGCCTTCTTCGCCTCGACCTGCCACGTCATTGATGTGGGCGGCGTCGGCATGTCAGCGAAAGCCAATTCATCTTTTGAAGAAGGCACCTTGGTGCCGCATCTGCCCATCCGCCGTCAGGGCAAATTGAATGAAGATTTAATTTCCGTCATTCTCGCCAACTCCCGCTACCCCATCGAAGTGCGTGGCGATTTGCTCTCACTGATTTCCGCCAACGATACGGGCGCCAAACGCTTGGTGGACATGATGACGGAATTCAAACTCACATCACTCGAACCCCTCGCCAAACACATTCTCACCACCTCCGAAAAAGCCGCCCGCGAAGCCATTCGCACTGTGCCTGAAGGCTCGTGGTCCTATGAAATGCCGCTCGACGGCTACGAAAAGCCGCTGCTGGTGAAATGCAAACTTACGATCAAAAGCGGTAGAGTCTTACTCGATTACACCGGCACCTCCCCCGCCTCGCTTTACGGCATCAACTCCCCACGCACCTATTCCCTCGCCTATTCGGTCTTCGCATTGAAAGCCGTCATCGCACCGCATGTGCCCAACAACATCGGTTCACTTTCAGTGTTCGACATGATCACCGAAGCAGGCTCCTGCGTTGATCCCATCAGGCCATCGCCGGTGACAGCGCGCCATGTGCTCGGGCAACAACTGGCCGATTGCGTATTCGGTTGCCTGGCGCAAGCCCTGCCCGGAAAAGTGCAAGCCGAAAGCGCAGGTGCCATCTGGATCCTCTCACTATCATCCGCCCACGGACAAGTTTCAGCGGAAGAAACCAAAACCGCAACACAATTCGGCGTCATCTCCATCGGCCTCGGCGGCATTGGCGGCAGACCGGGGCAGGATGGATTATCGACAATGGCCTTCCCATCCGGCGTAGGTTCCATCCCTGTCGAAATCACCGAGGGCCAATGCCCGCTGTGGTTCAAACAAAAACAATTCCTCAAAGGTTCTGGCGGCAAGGGCGAATATCGCGGCGGCCTCGGTCAACGCATCGAAATATTGAACCGCGAAGAAGCTCCCTTCATTATCTCCGCCGCCACGTTCGACCGCATCCGGCACGCAGCGCAAGGGCGTGACGGGGGAGAGCCCGGACAAGCAGGTGCAGCCTATCGCGGTTCAGGTGAGCACCTGAAAGACAAAGGCGTGCACGTCATCGCAAGGGGTGACTCACTCGTGGTCGAACTACCCGGCGGCGGCGGGTTCGGCAATGTGGGCAAGAGGTCGGAAGAGTTGATTGCGACGGATAGAAAAGCTGAACTGGCTTGAATTTAACGGTCACAGGCTCGTCATTCCCACGAAAGTGGGAATCCGGACTTTCAACCAGCGAACACTTGGAAAGTCTGGATTCCCGCGTTCGCGGGAATGACGATTTGGTAGACTATGGGACTTAGGCTCAACTCACGTCACAACCTTCCGCATCATATACTCCGGCGCATCCCAAAGCCTCTTGTCCAAAACCTCTGCTAAAACCGCCACCGCATCGAACACCTCAACATGCGTATTATACAGCGGCGCAAATCCAAACCGGATCAAATTCGGCATACGAAAATCACCGACCACGCCCCGCGCAATAAGCGCCTGCATCACAGCATATCCCTGCTCATGCGCAAAACTCACATGCGATCCGCGCTGCGTAAAATCACGAGGCCCCGCAAGCCTCAGTCTATGCGCCGCACATTTATCTTCCACCACTTCAATAAACAATCCACACAAGGACTGCGACTTGGCATGAACTTGCCCCAGGTCAACATCATCCCAAACCATCATCGCCGCATCCAGTGCCACAACTGACAAAACAGGCTGGGTGCCACACTGAAACCGCGCAATGCCGCTTGCCGGTTTCCAGTCGGTATCAAACGCAAACGGGTCAGCATGTCCCCACCACCCCACAAGTGCTGGTGCCGCATCGGTCTGATGTCGGGGATGCACAAACACAAATCCGGGCGCGCCCGGGCCACCGTTCAGATATTTATAGGTGCAGCCCACGGCAAAATCCGCACCACAGCCCAACAAATCCACAGGCAGTGCACCAGCCGAATGTGACAAATCCCAAATCACCAGACAGCCCTTGTCATGGGCAAGCTTCGTCAACCGCGCCATGTCGTGTCGGCGCGACGTGCGATAATCCACATCGGTCAACATCACGACTGCAACATCATTGGTGATTGCAACTTCAACCGCTTCTGGCGCAACACAGCGAAGCTCATGCCCGTGGCCCAGAAACCCGTTGACACCCTGCGCCACATATAGATCAGACGGAAAATTTCCGCTGTCAGACAAAATCACTTTGCGGTCAGGACGCTTGACCATCGCCGCCGTCAACACTTTGAACAGGTTGACGCTGATGGTGTCTCCCACAACAGTATTGCCGGACCCAGCCCCGATCAACCGGCCTATTTTTTCGCCGATGCTCATGGGCAGGGAAAACCACTGTTGCTTGTTCCATGCGGTAATAAGATCAACACCCCAGCCAATATCCATGTGCCAGGCCACCGTCATTTGCACACCATGCGGCATGGGACCCAGCGAATTGCCGTCGAAATAGATCAGGTTCGGCGGCAGCACGAAACGCCGCCGATAGCTTTGAAGAACATCCTTTTCATCCAGCGCCGCACAGTCTTCCCGAGTGATCATGATTTTCTCCCAATTCACATGGTATAGGCAGGCCCATGTCAAAAATCATCGCCATTTTCATAGTGTTCCTGCTGTTCTGCACTGGACTTTCAAAAGCCGAACCGACGATCACAGTTGATACAACTGCAAAGCTAATACGCTCTGCGGAAAAAGGCGTAATCGATCCACAGGGCTGGGCCGTTGATTTGCACGACGTGTTGCAAGTGCACAACCTGCCGCAGACCCGCGAGAATGTCTGCGCGGCAATCGCTGTGATTGATCAGGAGTCGAATTTCCATGCAGACCCCATCGTGCAAGGTCTGGGCAAACTCTCGGAAACAGCCTTGCGTGAAAAATTTGCCGGGGTGCCGATTGGTGGCACACTCGCTTTGAAATGGCTCGAAAACAATCCAACACCAGACACCAGTTTCATGTTCCGCATTCGCAGGGCCAAAACCGAACGGGATCTCGACCTCGCCTATCGTTCGCTGGTGGACTACGCCAGCCAGTCAGCCAGCATCGATACAGTTGTGCGGCTTGGCCTTCTCAATACCCTGATCGAGGACAAGAACGAAATTGATACAGCAGGTTCAATGCAAGTGTCGGTAAAATTTGCGTTGGACACCGCCAAGCAGCGCCGCTGGCTGCCAATGACGCTGGATGATGTGTATGGCATCAGAAATGATCTCTACACCCGCCACGGCGGCATGTACTACGGCGTTAAACAATTGCTGGGCTATGACACAGGTTACAACCAGAAAATCTTCCGCTTTGCGGATTTTAACGCTGGTCGTTTCGCCTCGCGAAATGCGGCGTTCCAGCAAGTCATCGCAAAACTGTCAGGTGAAACTCTTTCAGTCGACGGCGACTTGTTGAGTTATGGCAAAGATGGTGCAGTTCGAAAAGCGGTGACATCAACCGAGAGGGCCATCCGCACTGCATCTCAAAAACACAACCTGGGACTTTCCGACAAAAACATTCGCAAGGATTTGTTGCAGGAGAAAAATTCTGACTTCGTGAAGACCCGAACTTTTACAATTTTGCGGGAGCGTTATGCCAGCATGACTAAGTCTGTTGTACCTTTCGCACGCGTGCCAGACATCGCGCTGAACAGTCCAAAACTAAAGCGCAGCTTCAGCACCAAGCGCTTCGCCGAAAGTGTCAACACACGTTATCAGTTCTGCATGAAGCAAAAATAGGTGAGCCGCCACCCCGAACGAAATGAAAACCACTTTCCTCCCGGGGGCTGGTGAGAAAGCAATTTGCAATCCAGCTCAGGGGTGGCAGCCAATTGTGCCCGGTCTCTATGAAACTGTACACAAATTGAATTATCGTCAAAACTGAAATAACAGTCAATTTAAATGTGGTTTACTGTGAAATAATAGTTTATATTGTGGGAATTACATGGTTTAAAGCGCTTATAACAGCATGAAAACCAAATAACCAAATGAAAAACCTCAAAGTTCGCGCACGA
>CAXTLE010000220.1:0-5392 GCA_964244855.1 uncultured Aestuariivirga sp.
CCGACAGTTGACGTTCGCATTGCCATTATTGGCGACGATGCCACGGATGTTTTGCGGGGCAATGACGTGTCGGAGACGTTTCATGGTCAGGCGGGTGCGGACACACTTTATGGCGAAGGTGGCGATGACCGGATGCATGGGGATGCGGGTGCTGATCGTTTGATTGGTGGGGCTGGTGCTGATGTGCTGGATGGTGGTGACGGTGTTGATACGGCGGATTATCGGACGTCGGCTGCGGCTGTTACGATTGACCTGATGGCGGGCACGGGTGTTGGTGGCGAAGCTGCCGGGGATGTTTTGATGTCAATCGAGAACCTTGCGGGATCGCAGTTTGGCGATGTTTTGACGGGGGATGATGGCGTCAACCGTTTGCAGGGTTTTGAAGGAGCAGACCAGTTGCGCGGTGGTGCTGGCAATGACCGTTTGATTGGCGGGCTTGGCGCTGACGTGCTGGATGGCGGGGCTGGTACCGATGTTGTGGACTATTCTGCCTCAGCGCTCGGTGTCATGATCAGTCTTGCCAGTGGCACGGGCCTTCTGGGCGATGCGGCGGGGGATACACTTGTTGCAATTGAGAATGTCGACGGTTCAGCCTATGCCGATGTGATCACAGGTGACAGCGCCGTGAACCGCCTCAATGGTGGTGCCGGCAATGACAGCTTGAGTGGCGGTGGGGGCAATGATTATCTGCTGGGTGATCTCGGCAATGACAGCATGACAGGTGGGGCCGGGGCCGATGTATTTGTGTTCGAGGCGCATTCGGGTCAGGATGTGATTACCGATTTCTGGGCAGGTCCAGGCCGTACCGACCGCATTCAGTTTACCGGTGGGCAGTTTTTGAGTTACGCTGATGTGATGTCGCGTGCGGCCAACAGTTCTGCCGGAGTGGTGATCACGATCAGCGCAGAGGATTCCCTGATGCTTGCAGGTTTGTCGATGTCGCAATTGCGGGCAGATGACTTTCAGTTTGCCTGAATACGAAAAAGGCACCCGCTTGGGTGCCTTTTGATATTCATCCGTATACGGATCATGCGCTTTCGAGCAGGCCCATGTCTTCGCCGCCCATGGGGGGTGCGCCGTCGCGCAGGACGTAGCCACGGCCCCATTCTTAACGAAACATGGCGGTTTCGATGAAGTTTTTGCCCATGGCTGCTGCGGCCAGTTTCTTGCGCAGTTTGCAGATGAAGACGTCGATGATCTTGAGTTCGGGTTCGTCCATGCCGCCATAGAGGTGGTTCAGGAACATTTCCTTGGTGAGGGTGGTGCCCTTGCGCAGAAGCGGATCCCGGTCGCTGTTTTTTTCAGAAAAAGATATTTCCATTCGGGTAAAATTTTAAACACTACTTTAGCTTGTTTAAGATCAAGTGATGCTACCGTTTGATAATAAACGGAGTCCATCTATGCACGCACTGAAACGTATCAAGCATCTGCTTGACCGCTATCGCAAAAACACTAGCGGATCGATTGCTGTGATTGCCGGCTTGACGGCTCCGGTCGCAATTTTAGCGATGGGAGTGGCCATTGACATGGCCCACGTTGCAAGCACCAGAAGTGCCATGCAGTCTCTTACTGACAATGGCGCAATTGCTTCTGCCAAAGAATTGAAGGTAAATTCGATAAAGCCGGACATGATGGCGAAGATTGCCCGTCAATTTATCGAGCCACAATTGCATGCGGTTGTCGGCGGCAGCGTCAAACTGCTCAGTATCTCGGCTCTTAAGGAGAACGAAGAAAATGTCTACACGCTAAGTGTGACTGTCGAACAGAAGAATTACTTTGGTGGAATTGTCAATCCTGCAAGCTTCGAAATGACGTTCAAAACTTCGGTGAAGATCATGTCGGGATCAAAAATGTGCGTCCTCGGATTGGATGGCTCCGCTCAAGATACCATTTCACTCACCGACAATGCTTTAATCCAAGCAGACAAATGTGCTGTGCAATCCAACTCCGTCGCCAGTTCTGGACTGACAGCATGGGGTAATTCGCGTATTGTTGCAGCCTTAGTTTGCTCAGCTGGCGGCGTTGGACAAGCTGCGGGCAATATCCGACCCGATCCCGTCACTGATTGCCCAAAGATCGCAGACCCCCTCGCGGAAAGACAGCTACCAGAAAAATCCAATGGCGCGTGCGATTTCAATTGGTTGCAAGTCAGCGCGACACAACAGAGGTTGTCACCCGGTATTTATTGCGGGGGCATAAACATTGCGTCGGGAGCCACCGTAACGCTGGACCCGGGCGTTTATATTATTCGGGGTGGAATGCTCCAAGCCAGCAATGCATCTGTGCTTACGGGAAAAAATGTTGCGTTCTTTTTCTCAGAGGACGCTGTGTTCAAATTCAACACGGAGGCCAAAGTCTCCTTGTCGGGTCGCGAGGAAGGTGAGATGGGGGGATTATTGTTCTTCGCCGACCGCAAATCAAATCCGCGCATTCACCAAATCAATTCGAAATATGCCCATGAGCTGGTCGGTACCATCTATCTTCCCAATGACACTTTTCAAGTTGCGACTGATGCATCTGTGGCGGACAACTCCGCATATACAGCCATCGTCGCGAGAAAAATTGTGTTAAATCAGGCACCACGCCTGGTGCTCAATACGAATTATGGTGCATCTGATGTGCCCGTTCCTGCGGGAATCAAATCTGATACTGCAAGTGTCGTAATCGTAAAGTAATGTTACGCGGACACGGTTTTACGGATCCTGTACTTTTTAGCATGGGCCAGTGCCTCTGCAATCGGCAAAGGCCGGGCGAAGACATAACCCTGCACACAATCCGCACCCAACCCTGAAACAACGGCAAGTTCGGAAAGCGTCTCGACGCCCTCTACCACGACCTGAAAGCCTAGAGTGCGTGCAAGTTGTACGGTGCCGGTCAAAAGACGACGCACGCCGGAGACACTATCGCAGCCGGTAACAAAACTTTTGTCGATTTTGATTTTGTCGATTGGAAAGGCATGAAGATAACTCAGCGACGAATAACCTGTCCCGAAATCATCTAGAGCAATTGAACAACCCATTTTTCTCAAGTCATTGAGGATGCGACTGCACTCGGCAATTGAGGCACCCGCAAACAATGTCTCGGTGATCTCAAAGCAAAGCAGTTTCGGCGAAAGTTGCAGTTCATACAGCGTCTGCTTGACCATGAACACAAACTGAGTGCCTTGCAACTGAGCTATAGATACATTTATCGATACTTGCCATGTTGGGCCGCCTGCGTTAGACCATTCGCGCAATGCTTGGCAAGCTTGCTTGAAAACCCAGTTTCCGAGTTCGATGATCATACTATGACGTTCTGCCATAGGAACGAATATGGACGGTGAAACAAAACCTTTTTCGGGGTGGTTCCATCGCACAAGCGCTTCAAAGCCTGTGGTAAGGCCCGATGTCAAATCAACTTGGGCCTGATAGTGCAGTTCAAGGCCACCCTGCTTCAACGCGACCTTTAACTCAGCTACAAGTTTTTCTTCTTCATACTCTGCTGCGCCCATTTCCTGTGTATAGGAAGCAAACTTGCTCAGGCCCTGTGATTTCGCCTGTCGAAGTGCCAATCCGCAATTTCGCATGAGAATGTCTGGCGCAATGCCATCTTCGGGGAAGTGAGCAGCGCCAAATGTGGTCGAGACATCTACGGACGCACGCCTGATCAAAAACGGGTGAACGAAAGCTGCCGACAGATTTCCCGCGAAATCAAGCATCTTCGCTTGATCAACAGTGCTCGAAACAGCCGCAAATTCATCGCCGCCAATCCTGAAAACCTGCCCGCTTTCAACTGCAGACTTCAGGCGGGAGGCTGTTTCGACGAGTATCGCATCACCGCCATCATGACCGTGAGCCTGATTGAATGACTGAAAATGATCAATATCGGCCAGAATAATACAAAATGGAATCTGGCTGTCTACGTGCTGTTCAATGTATTTTTGAAACGCGCGACGGTTGCCAAGACTGGTCAATGGATCATGAAATGCCAAAGCTTCAAGCGAAGCCCCGCGACGATCAATCTCGGTCATAAGATGACTGAAAGCATCTTCCAACCTGGAGATTTCGTTCGTTTTGTCTAATCCTGCGCGTCCGACAAATCCATTTGCCGTGCGTATGAGGTCAATTTTTGAAGTAAGAGCCAATATTGGAAACGTTATGTAACGCAGCATTCTCATAGCAAGCAGCATTGATACAAATGCCGCCGCCAATGCAAAGAGCCCAATGTTTTCGAGAGAGGCCCAATAAGCCTGCCGCAAATCCTGAGTGTCAGCAACGACTTCCAGTGTGCCAATCAGGGTGCCGGATTTTACGATTGGTGCAGTTGCTATAATATTTCGAGGTATTGGTATGGTCAGCGTTGAATGCTCGGAACTGTTTGCAAAAACGATGGTATCGCCCAACTCAGCAAAAAGCTGGCCGTCTTTTAGACGGACTGCGGCATATGGTATGCCCGGCATACGCGAAAGTGCAGTGAGAACTTTAAGTGTCTCGTTCCGGTCTTTCTGGGCCAAGGGCTGGGATACTGCTGAAGAAAAAACCTGGGCCGTCGCTTCCACGCGTTCTTCGCTTGCTTTTTTCTCTCGTGCCACATTGTGGCTCAAAAACAGCATAGTGGAGATCAATACGGAAGTGCCTACTGCGAGAAAAACTAATGACATTATGCTGTTTGAAATTTTCATTCGCATTTCATGTTCCTGGCGGTTCTAAATTTGGATCGCGCGCGTTTTTTCCGATGTCACGGCGTCCGGAAAAGCAAAAAAGGCGCTCCATGCTTCGAGCGCCCTTTACAAATTTTCCATCCGTGTACAGAGTTTATGCGCTTTCGAGCAGGCCCATGTCTTCGCCGCCCATGGGGGGTGCGCCGTCGCGCAGCACGTAGCCACGGCCCCAGACGGTTTCGATGAAGTTTTTGCCCATGGCTGCTGCGGCCAGTTTCTTGCGCAGTTTGCAGATGAAGACGTCGATGATCTTGAGTTCGGGTTCGTCCATGCCGCCGTAGAGGTGGTTCAGGAACATTTCCTTGGTGAGGGTGGTGCCCTTGCGCAGCGAGAGCAGCTCCAGCATCTGGTATTCTTTACCCGTCAAGTGCACGCGCTGGCCGCCGACTTCGACGGTCTTGGTATCGAGGTTCACCAGCAATTCGCCGGTGTGAATAACGGATTGGGCGTGGCCCTTTGAACGGCGCACCACAGCGTGGATGCGGGCGACCAACTCGTCCTTGTGGAAGGGCTTGGTCATATAGTCGTCGGCGCCGAAGCCGAGGCCACGTACCTTATCCTCAATCGCGGCCAAGCCCGAGAGGATCAAAATCGGTGTTCCCACTTTTGAAACGCGCAAGGATTTCAGCACTTCATAACCCGACATGTCCGGCAGGTTGATGTCGAGCAATATGATGTCGTAATCATAGAGCT
>CAXTLE010000221.1:0-5365 GCA_964244855.1 uncultured Aestuariivirga sp.
ATGACAGAGAAGTTGGGATCGATAATTCACACATTCTCCGGAATGAAAACATCCGGCGGCAACATCAGCGGGCGCAGGTGTGGCATATCCTGCGACGTGGTGCCCTTGGCCATGGCCTCGACCAAAAGTCGTGACAGAGCCGCAAACGGCGTACCCAAGGTCAAATCAATCACCCCATCATGCAGCGCCGTCCGCGTTGCCGGCGTCAGTTCATTGCAAACCGCAATCAACCGTACCGCTGGGCTAAACTCCCGCAGCGCCCGGATCAAGCCTTCCTGCCCGCCACCTGACACATAAATCCCAACCAGATCAGCATTGGCCGCCACCAATTCACGCACGGCCTCATAGGCAATGCGCTCATCATCAAGATTGACAATGGGTTCCAGCAGTTGAAACTCCGGCGCATGTTCGCGCATGTAAGTGCGAAAGCTGATTTCCGACAATTCCTGGTTGAGATAGCGGTGGCTGCCCACCAGAATACCGATTTTGCCAGGCTTTTTCGCAAGCCTGCTGATCGTCCAACCAGCGATACGTCCGCATTTCCGCGAATCTGCACCAAAGTGTCCAGATACCGCAGGGCTATTCAAATTGCTGAGCAATGTGAACACAGGTTTACCTTGAGCGATCACGGCTTCCACTGCCTCATTCACCACCGGATGGTCCATGGCCACCACCGCCACGGCATCGGACTTCCTGGCGATTTGCAACAGGCGCTCGGCGATGATCGCGGGCACCACGTCATCCACAAACTCGACGAAAGGCTTGCCTTCAACGATAGAGCTGGCCCGGCTGGCTCCCACAAGTTCCTGGGCCAATTGCCGATAGAAGGCATCAGGCTTCTGCAGCAGAAACCCGAACCGTCGCACCGGCATTTCATGAATGCGCCGTTTCAAAAGACTGGTGGCGTGATAGCCTATTTCCTCCGCCGCCTTCACCACCCGCTGCGCCGTATCATCGCTGACCGGCAAGCGGCGGTTGATGACGCGATCAACCGTGGCAATGCTTACACCTGCGGCCTTGGCGAGATCATGCAGGGTAGGACGTTTGACCATGTGGCAAAAACCGGAATGAGAGAGAATGATATGAGATGATAAAATCCCTCATAATGCGGTTGCCGTAGTGAAACAAGCATTCTATTTGAGGCAGAGTTCAAAAGGCTTTTCCATGACAGCTACCGCCCCCACCGCCAATTACGGCCACCGCGACTACGGCTTGCTCGGGCAAGACGCTGATTTGGCTGTGAAATCCGGTCTCAAATCCGCTGAATGGTATCATACGGACATTGCCCGTAAAGACATCAAGGAATTGATGAAACGCAGCGATGGCCCCGCCATTCGCGATACAATCATCTGGCTAGGCTGCATGGTGCTCTTCGCAGCGGCAGCGATTTACCTCTGGCCGTCATGGTGGGCGGTCCTGCCGCTCCTGGCCTATGGCGTGCTCTATGGCTCCGCCACAGATTCCCGTTGGCATGAGTGCGGCCACGGCACTGCCTTCAAAACCCCATGGATGAACGACACGGTTTATCACATCGCTTGCTTCATGATCATGCGGAATCCCACACGCTGGCGCTGGAGCCACACCCGCCACCACACCGATACAGTCATCGTCGGCCTCGACCCCGAAATCGCCGTGATGCGCCCACCCGCCGCCCTGCAAACGCTGCTGGCCTACGTCGGCGTGCTCGATGCGTGGGGTGCGATGAAGATGATGCTGATCAACGCTACAGGCAAAATCACCGCCGACGAAAAAACCTTCATCCCCGAAATGGAATGGCACAAGGTCATTCTGGTGGCCCGCATCTGGACCGTGATCTACTTCGCCGTCACAGCGCTTACGATCTACACAGGCTCAATTCTGCCATTGCTGCTCATTGGCCTGCCACGTCTTTACGGTGCCTGGCACCACGTTCTCACCGGCCTCATGCAACACGGCGGTCTTGCTGACAACGTGCTCGACCACCGCATGAACAGCCGCACTGTCTACATCAATCCGATCTCGCGTTTCATCTATTGGAACATGAACTACCACATCGAACACCACATGTTCCCCATGGTGCCCTATCACGCGCTGCCGCGCCTGCATGAGATGATCAAAAATGATCTGCCTGCCCCTACCACCTCGATCTGGGCCTGCTACAAGGAGATGATTCCGGCTTGGGTGCGCCAGTTCAAGGGCGAGGATTATTTCCTCGTGCGCGAACTTCCCCCCACAGCAAAACCCTATCGCCCCGAGCTGCACGGCCAAATGGCGGCTGAATAAAGAGGACAGACACATGGCAAACTGGATTGAAGCTTGCGGCGCAGACGACATCGACAATGAAGACGTATCGCGCTTCGACAACGCGGGCAAAACTTACGCGCTCTATCGTTCGCCTGATGACAAGTATTACGCGACAGATGGATTATGCACCCATGAGAAGATTCATCTCTGTGACGGCCTCGTGATGGATCACACCATCGAATGCCCGAAACACAATGGCCGGTTTGACTATCGCACAGGGGCCGCAAAGGGAGCACCTGCTTGTGTGAACTTGAAAACCTATCCAGTGAAGGTTGAAGGCGGCAAGCTTTTCATCGATGTGGCTTGAGTGGGTCACGAGTGCAAACACACAAATATTGTCATTACCGGACTTGTTTCGGTAATCCATGGTTCCGCTAGAGTGGAGCTATCCTTATGAATCATGCACGTACCACGATGGATTGCCGGAACAAGTCCGGCAATGACAAATTTGTTTGGAGTTCAATGTGACCGCCCCCATCGTTATCATCGGTGCCGGCATGGCCGGTGCCCGCGCCTGCATCAACCTCCGCGCCAACGACTACGCCGGCGACATCATCCTCATCGGTGAAGAACAACATCTGCCCTACGACCGCCCACCACTCTCAAAATCCTCCATCCTGCAAGACGACGAACCCGAACCCGTCTGGCTCATGGACGAAACCATCGCCCGCGAATTGAACGTCACCTTCCGCCACAGCGTACAAGCCACAAAAATAAACCGCGCCGAAAAAACTGTTTCCCTGAGCGACGGCACAACACAAGCCTACTCAAAACTCCTCCTCGCCACCGGAGCAAAGCCCCGCAAACTCACCTTTCCCGGCGGAGAATTCGCACTCACGCTTCGCAATCATGAAGACACGCTTGATCTGCGCAAGCGTTTTCAACCCGGCAAAAACATCGTGATCATCGGCGGTGGCTTTATCGGGCTTGAGCTTGCATCCTCCGCAGCCAAGCGCGGCTGCAACGTCACGCTTGTCGAAGCCCAACCCCGCATCCTCATGCGCGGCGTTCCCGAACCCATTGCCAAAATCATCCACGACGAACATGTGAAACACGGCGTCACAATGTTAACAGGCACAGCCCTCTCCCATCTTACAGTCCACGCTGTACATCTCGCCGATGGCCGCGTGCTTCCCGCTGACTCCATCATCGCAGGCATCGGTGCCGCCCCTGATGTTGCACTTGCCGCCGAAGCTGGTCTCATCATCGAGAACGGCATCGCCTGCAATGAACATATGCAAACCTCTGATCCTGATATTTACGCAGCGGGCGATTGTGCCTCCTACATCAACACAAAACACAACAACCGTCGCATGCGCTTGGAAGCGTGGCGTTCCGCCCAGGAACAAGCCGCAACCGCTGCCTCCAACATGTTGGGCGTCACCAAGGTTCACAACTCCATTCCATGGTTCTGGTCCGATCAATATGACTTGGGGCTACAAATCTCAGGCATGGCCGATCTTGGACCCGTCACTGTCTCGAGAAAATCCGCCGAAGACTCACTCGTGCTCTTCCATCTCGCCGAAGACGGCACCCTCATGGGAGCCAGCGGCATAGGCGTTGGCAACGCCATTGGTCGGGACATCAAGCTCGCTGAAATGATGATGGCGAAAAATATGAAGCCGTCTCCACAGATTCTGGCTGACCCTGCACAACCCCTCAAAGCCCTCCTCAAAGGATAGTCTTATGGCCGCGAAGAAAAAACCCACCGTTGCTGACGTGCGTGCGAACAAGGGCAAATACCAATACACCATGATGCGCACCGAAACCTGGGATGAATTGGCCGCCGCCGAAGCTGCAGGCATAGACATGGTATCGGTGCCGCCAGAGATGATGGTGGAAACACGCTTCCGCGACGTGGCCCCCAGCCTCTTTGCAGTGCCCGGCATGAATTATTTTGAAGGCGGCAACACCGACTTCTTCATCGACTGGTCATTCAAAATGTTGAAGGCAGGCGCTGACGCAGTCTACTGCTCAGCCTCACTGCAAACCGTAAAGCGTCTCGCAGAAGAGGCCGTCCCCGTCATCGGCCACGTCGGCTTGATCCCCTCGAAAAGCACCTGGACAGGTGGCTTCAAAGCCGTCGGCAAAACCGCAGCCAGCGCCATGCAGGTCTATGAGCTTGTGAAGCGCTACGAAGAAGCCGGAGCCTTCGGCGTCGAAATCGAAGTTGTGCCACCTGAAGTCACGGCAGAAATCGCCAAACACACCAACCTGTTCCTGGTGTCGATGGGCGGCGGCAAGGGCGGCGATTGCCAATATCTGTTTGGCTGCGATGTGCTGGGCTACAACACCGGAAAAGTCCCACGCCACGCCAAGAAATACGCCGACCTCGCAGCGGAATATGCGAAGATCCAGGACATCCGCGTTGGCGCCTTCAAGCGCTTCGTCAACGAAGTGCAATCCGGTGCTTGGCCCACAGCAGAATACATCGTAAGCGCACCGCCGGAAGAAATGGCCGCGTTTAAAAAGGCAATGCTCCAGAACTAACAAGCATCTCTCTTCCTTCTCCCTCCCCCTTGTGGGGAGGGCAGGGGTGGGGGTCGCTCAGAACCCAAACATTATCCAAACCAAAAACTCTAACACCAACCGACCCCCACCCCGACCCTCCCCACAAGGGGGAGGGAGAAGAAATCAGGAGAACTCACATGATCAGATTTGGCGTCATCGGCGCTGGCCGCATTGGCAAAGTGCATTCGGCCACCATTGCGAACAACCCCAAGGCGAAGCTCGCCTATATCGCTGACGCGGTACCAGCCGCAGCGGAAGCTCTTGCCGCACAATATGGTGCCAAGGTCGCTACCGTTGATGAGATCATGAAAGCCAAAGACGTTGACGCCGTGTTGATCGGCTCACCCACCGGTTTCCACGCCGAACAAATTCAGGCCGCCTCCAACAACGGCAAAGCCATCATGTGCGAAAAGCCCGTGTCGCTGGATGTCGCCAACATTCACGAAACCCTGAAGGTGGTGGAAAAGAACAAGTCCACCCTAATGATCGGCTTCAACCGCCGCTTCGACCCCAACTTCGCCGAACTCGAAAAGCGCCTGCGCGCCGGTGCTGTCGGTGCCATCGAAATCGT
>CAXTLE010000222.1:0-5363 GCA_964244855.1 uncultured Aestuariivirga sp.
AGCCCGGTACGCGGCCACCGCGTTTCAGGATGGTGCCCCGTGCACCTGTGCATGCCGGATGTGACTTCGGATCAATATCAAGGTTCATGGTATCGCCGGACTTGCCATAGGTCGAGCGGGTCACAAACTTGGTGCCGTCGGTCATGACGATGGTGATCGGGTGATATTCTGGATGGATGCCGGATTTCATGGGTCTATCTCTTCAAAAACATAAGTTTCCAATGCAGGAAACCGTGGGGTGACTTTCGGATTGGCGGCTCTATATAGGAGGATGACAATCGGGGCAAGTCCCTGCTGAACACAGGGATGAAGATGGCGAGACAGGCCCGGCAGTTTGTAGAACAACGCGACAATTCAAGGGATTTGCGCCCGCTTAAACGGCTTTTGCCGTTTTTATTGAAATACAAGGCCAAAGCAGCGGCAGCCCTTCTGGCACTTGCTGTTGCGTCTGGTGCGACATTGATCGTGCCCGTGGCTGTGCGCCGGGTGATCGACCACGGCTTCAGCGGCAATGATGCGACATTGGTCAATCAATATTTTGGTGTCATGTTGTTGGTGGTGGCGGTGCTTGCGATTGCATCGTCGTTGCGATTCTATTTCGTCACGTGGATCGGGGAGCGGGTTGTTGCAGATGTTCGCGATGTTTTGTTTCGCCACCTGACCACGCTGACACCTGAATTCTACGAACAACAGCGCACGGGCGAAGTGGTGTCACGTTTGACGACCGACGCCAATCAAATCAAGTCGGCATTCTCCTCAACAGCCTCAATTGCGCTCCGCAATGCTGTAATGCTCATCGGCTGTCTGGTCATGATGATTTATACCAGCCCGCGCATGTCTGGACTGGCTGCACTGGCCATTCCGCTGATTGTCATTCCGTTGATTTTTTACGGGAGGCGGGTTCGCAATCTTGCGCGTATCGCACAGGACGCGCTGGCCCAGTCTGCGGCTTTCGCCCAAGAGCGATTGGGGGCCATCACCACGGTGCAATCCAACACGCAGGAAGGCTTGACCAACAGGATTTTCGAAAACCTCAACGCGACATCTTTCAACTCTTCGACCCAACGCACGCTGGCCAGATCATTTCTGACAGCAGCGATTATTTTCGTGTCAATGGGTGCGATCGTATTGCTGATGTGGAACGGTGCGCGTGACGTGATTTCGGGTGCCATGACGAGCGGCACACTTGGCCAGTTTGTTCTCTATGCAGTTTTTGCTGCGAGTTCCTTGGGGCAGTTGTCGGAAGTCTGGGGTGAGGTGCAATCTGCCGCAGGAGCGGCAGAACGCATTTCAGAATTGCTGGACGAAAAGGCTGCCATTCAATCGACGCCGGAAGCCGTGCCATTTGCAAAAACGGTTGCCGGAGAAGTGACGTTTAAAGATGTGAGCTTTCGCTATCCGGCCCGACCCGAACGCGAGATTTTAAAGGGTGTGAGCTTCACGGCGAAGCCCGGGACGGTGACTGCAATTGTGGGGCCGTCGGGTGCTGGCAAAACGACGTTGTTTTCGCTGTTGCAACGATTTCATGACGCGCAGTCAGGGGTGATTTCGATTGATGGCAAGGCCATTGATGGACTGGAGCTCAAAGCTTTGCGCGACGTGATTGCCACAGTGCCGCAAGACCCAGTTATATTCTCAGGCACCATGGCAGAAAATATCCGCTTCGGGCGGCCCAATGCAACGGATGCCGAGATTGAAGCGGCGGCGAAGGCGGCGCGGGTGGATGAGTTTTCACGATCGCTGCCAAAGGGGCTCGAGACGGAGTTGGGCGAACGTGGAGTTACCTTGTCGGGTGGTCAGCGCCAGCGGGTTGCCATTGCGCGTGCGATTTTGCGGAATGCCCCCATACTTCTGCTTGATGAGGCAACATCCGCACTTGATGCTGAAAGTGAATCGCTGGTGCAGCAGGCCTTGGAAAAGCTCACTGAGGGCCGCACCACACTGGTCATTGCGCATCGTCTGGCCACCGTGCGCAATGCCCAGAAGATCATCGTGATGGACCAAGGTAAAGTGACGGCTGAGGGAACCCATACGCAGTTGCTGAAAAAATCAGCGCTTTATGCGAAGCTGGCGAAATTGCAGTTTAGTTCGGAGGGGTGAGGTGCCTTTGTCACCGCTCTGTCAGCTTTAACTCGATACGGCGGTTTTCGGACTTTGCGTCTTCGGTGTCGCCTTCGACCAAGGGCTGATACTGTCCGAAGCCTGCCGCCACGAGATGCTTTGACTGTACGCCTTGTCCCTCAAGATACTTCACGACTGATATTGCGCGGGCGGCCGAGAGTTCCCAGTTGGATTTGAATTCGACGGATTGAATGGGGTCATTGTCGGTGTGTCCATCAACGCGCAGCACCCAAGCGATGTCAGTGGGAATTTCCTTTTCCAAAAGCTTTACGGCATCCGCCAGTTTCAGCATTTCGGTTTCACCGGCGGGGTTCAATTCAGACTTGCCTTTGGGAAACAGAACCTCGGCTTGGAACACGAAGCGATCGCCAACGACCAGGATGTCAGAGCGTTGCGAAAGAATCTGACGCAAGCGGCCAAAGAATTCCGAGCGGTATTTGTTGAGCTCTTGCACCTTTTGCGCCAGTGCCGAATTCAAGCGGCGGCCCAGATCTGTGACTTGCGCATCGGATGTTTTATTGCGTTCTTCCGCCGAATCCAGAAGCGAATTCAATTGCGCCAGTTGGCGACGCATGGCGGCGATTTGCTGGTTGAGCAATTCAACTTTTGCCATGGCTTCGTTCGAGATTTTCTTCTCCGACAACAATGAAGACTGCAAACCCGAAAGCGAGGTGCCCGTGGCCAAGCCTTTGGCATTTTCAGCTTCAAGCCCTGCCATTAAATCGGCGTTCTTCAGTTTCGCGGCATTCAAATCATCGGTAATGGACAAGAGCTGCCCTTCAATTTCCGCCTTTGCAGATTTTTCGAGCGACAGAAGTTCTGTCAATTCGGCGATTTGCGAACGCAATTGCCCAAGGGCAGAGTCCTGACCGGAAATTTCGCGTGCCAACAGGAATTGAGCGACCATGAAAACTGACAGCAGGAAGATAATGACCAGCAACAGTTGCGCCATGGCATCGACGAAGCCCGGCCAATAAGGCGGCTCTTCGTGGCGGCGGCGACGTGAGAGTGCTCCGGCCATGGCTATTCACGGCCCCGCGTGGCACCGGACTGGCGCATCAACAGACGCTGGATTTCATTCTGTTGTACCTGCTGGTTCTGAATCCACTGTCGCACCATTTTTTGTTCTTCACGCATTTGCGTGACGAGATTGGCAACAGCGTCGGCGAGTTGTTCAATGGTTTCACTGCCGCCTGTTTGCACGGCACCATTTGATGGCGTACCACTTTCAACAGTTTGATTGAGGCGCTCTACGCTGCGCTGCAGGTTTTGCATATCCAGACGCACAAATGCGGGAACACCCGTTGACTGGCCCTCGCCTGCGCCTACATCCGTCATGGTCGACAGCCAGTCTTCGAAATTATGATAGAAGCGGTTTTGGGCTTGCGACGCTTTCAGATCCATGAAACCGAGGATCAAAGATCCAGCCAATCCGAACAATGAGGATGCGAAAGACAAGCCCATGCCGGCGAGAGGTTTTTGCAACCCGGTCTTCAATTCATCAAATACGGAGGATGACTGAGTGGATGTGACGTCGAGATTTTTAATCGCGTCACCAACCGATGACACCGTGGCCAGCAAACCCCAGAATGTGCCGAGCAGGCCAAGAAATATCAGAAGGCCCACCAGGTAGCGCAGAAGGTCGCGGGATTCGTCGAGGCGTGACGCCAGTGAATCGAGTAATGACCGCATGGTTTGTGGTGACAGCATGGTGCGCCTGCTGGTGTCGCTCAACAGGTTGGCCATGGGGCCGAGCAGGACCGGTGGCTGGCCCTCGTTGGGCTGGCCCATGCGAAACTCATTGACCCAGTTTACTTCGGGCGAAAGCCTCCAGACCATGCGGAAGGCGTAGAGCATGCCGAGCAACAAGGTGGCCACA
Source organism: uncultured Aestuariivirga sp. (assembly GCA_964244855.1). GTDB lineage: Bacteria > Pseudomonadota > Alphaproteobacteria > Rhizobiales > Aestuariivirgaceae > Aestuariivirga. Next base: position 4,001 of record CAXTLE010000222.1, read on the forward strand.
ATCAAACCATTGAGGCCGGGGTTGGCCATGAAAGCATTGCGGATCGCCGGAAACAGAACTGCACCGAGAATGGCAACAACCAAGGTGAAGACCAGCATGTGCACGATGTGCACGGTTGGCTTTTCAAGTGTGATTGTTTCCTGTGCCATTGCCCCACCCATCTTCCGGAATCGTTATCCGTCCCATGTGACGCAACTTAGTCGAAGTGATGGCGCTGTCGAGAGGCTAATCCTCGGCCCACATTCTTGTGAGCGTGTTCCTGACTTTCATCACGGGGTTCATGAGAGCACGGTCGGCTTCGGCGGCTTTCAAGTTTGCCACGACTTGATCGAGATCGAAGAGGGCTTCGCGTTGTTCAGCACTGCGGATAAAACTGCGCACCCAGCCGACGATGACAAGGCGCTCGCCCGTGGTCACTTCGTTCACGCGGTGCAGCGACGTGGTGGGATAGAGCACAACGCCGCCTGCTTCGAGTTTCAAATCGGTTTCACCATCCGGAGCTTCGATGACGAGTTCGCCGCCTTGGTAGGTGTTGGGGTCACTGAGGAAGAGTGTGAAGGAGAGATCGGTCCGGATGCCGCCCATCAGCGCGTCATCGATGTGGGTGCCATAGTGCATGCCGGGGCGATAACGCGAGACCAGGGTTTTGACGAAGGTTTTCGGGCGGGCCGCAGACAGAAACAAGGCGTTGGCCATGAGGGTGGATTTCACCTGTTCCATCACTTGCGTGGCGACGGGGCCTGAGGCTTGGTCGTTGTATTTCACGTCTTTGGCGTACCAGCCTGCTGTGGTTTTGCCCGGGGTGAAACCTGCTTCTTCTGCAGCCAGTTTGTGGCAGATATTTTCTACGCTTTCGGGATCGAGAACGCCTGCGATGTGGAGCATCATTGTCGCAACTCACTTTTCCGATTGATTTGATCGGCTTTGCTGTTTATGAAACCGAGTGTATTAGTCGGAAAAGGAAATGGCAATGGCCAAACGCGCAAAAATCTGGACTGCCTTGGGGGTTGCCGTGCTGGCCGGTGCGGGCACTGCGAACGCGGGACTGTTGCAGTCGTCACATCCGGTTGCAGATGCGAAACTGGTTCTGGTCGCTGGTGAAGGGGGTGGGGAGGGAGGTGGAGCGGAAACCTCCACCACCTATGCCCTGCAAAGCATTGACCCCAAGGCCTATCAGTATGATGCAACGGTGCAAATCACGGCCTATGTCGATCTGGTGCGCAAGAGTTATCAGAAATCAGCCCGAGATGCTGCCCTGCTTGTAACGGCAGTTGATGCATTGTTGGCAGCTCCATCAAATGTCACTTTGACTGCTGCGCGCAAAGCCTGGTTGGCGGCGCGACCTGCTTATTTGCGCACCGAG
>CAXTLE010000223.1:0-5358 GCA_964244855.1 uncultured Aestuariivirga sp.
GCCGTAACCGTAAAGCCAGAGAGGGGCGGTGCCGTCGAGCTGTGTTGCTTTGTGATAGAGCAGGGTGACGGGGATCATTTCACCATCATGGGCCGGGGCGAGAACGCGGCGGGCCACATAGTCCGATGGCGTGTGGCCGGAGGGCACTTCCTGTGTCTTCATCAAAACCCGTTCGCGTGTTCCCATGTCATAGTCGTAAACCTGGGCTGGTGTGGTGGGGGATGAATAGGTGAAGCGTAGCGTATCCGTATCATATTCGCGCATGTCGCCAAAGCCGAGGGAATAGGCCTCTTCGGCGAAGTCTATGGCGTGTTCTTCGGCGGTTTTGAAATTGCGGATGATGATGCGGGGCAGGGCATTTTCGCGCTCCATGCGCACCAGCCAGTTTTGGAAAACGATGTAGCCGACGAGGAAAATGCCGGGGCGATGCGGCACGAGGTCCACCCAATTTTCTGTGGTTGGCTTGTTCACGGGTGTGGTCATCAGTTTGTAGTCTTCAGCACCATCCTTGTTGGTCTTGATGATGAAGTTTTCGCCGTGGTGGTCGAGGTCGTATTCGAAGCCTGGGGTGCGGGGGGCGACGCAGACGGGTTTTGCATTTGGTTTTTCGGTGTCGAGCAACCAGACTTCCGAGGTATCGTGATCATTGACGTCAATTGTCACAAAGCGGCGCGAGCGCGATTGGCCGACGCCTGTGAACATGCCTGTGTCTTTTTCCTCGAAGACCAGTTCGTCGTCAGCTTGCGTGGTGCCGACTTTATGGCGGAAGGTTTTGAGGGGGCGGTGATTGTCGTCTTGCAAGGTGTAGTAAATGTATTTTTGATCGGGTGACCAGACGGCGCCGCCGCCGGTGTTGCCAAGTTCGTAGGTGCTGTCGGTGCCGGTTGCAAGGTCGCGGAATTTCAAGGTGTAGAATTCAGAGCCCTTGTCGTCATAGCTCCAGGCTGCGTGTTTGTGGTCCGGGGAAACCATGATGCCGCCGAAGCTGAAATAGGGTTTGCCCTCGGCAAGGGCGTTGCCGTCGAACAGAACTTCCTCTTCGCCGCCGCTGCGCAATTTGCGTTTCACCAGTGGATATTGCCCGCCTTTCACATGGGCGGAGGAATAAAGGTAGGGCCCATCGGGAGAAGGCACAGACGAGTCGTCTTCCTTGATGCGGCCTTTGATTTCTTCGAAAAGTTTTTCCTGAATGGCCTTGGTGTCATCCATGATAGAGGCGGTGTAGGTGTTCTCGGCTTCGAGATAGGCGCGGATATCAGGCTTCAACAGCTTGGGGTCGTGCAGCACCTCCTGCCAGTTGTCGTCCTTCAGCCAATGGTAGTCGTCGTGCTTTTCGATGCCGTGCCATCTGGTGACATGGGCGCGCTTTTCGGCTGATGGTGGGGTCGTCTTGGTCATGGAACCTCGCAAATCTTTGAGCCTATGTAGGCATTTACGGGTCGAGGTGCCAGTGCGAAGGCGAAAATTGAGGCAGCGTTAACCATGTGGCGAAAGGTCATGGGTTATGCATGTCATGCGAGGTCAGCATTAATCAAAGTTGAAACTCTATGCTGCAAGTCTGGCGACGGGAAGAATAGGGACTACGGATACGCATGTCTGAACTACAGACCGCTCTGGCACAAAACGTAATGGCTCCTGCAGCATTTGCCGCAAAGCCACGCATTTCGGCTGATGCATTTCGCAATCTGACCGCCCGTCTGAAAAAGCCCGACGTTGTGGTGCCGGATATCACTCCCGTAAAGTTGGCGCCCGCTGTCGTCAAAACGCCAGAATTTGCAGAGGCTCCCGCCCTTGCGATTGCAGATGAAGTCGAAATCGACGATCCAGACAATGATTTCATCATTGAAATTCCAGAACGGCAACTTATCCGCTTCGACGTGCCTCGTGAAACTCCAGAAGCAGAAACATTTGCTCCAAAGCCAGTGTCACCTGAAGCGTTTGCATCGGAAAATTTTGCGCCGGAAGTTGCTCAACCCGCAGCACTGGTCGTTGAAGCAATTTCGCCCAAGCCGGTTTCTCCGGATGAATTTGCCTTTGAAAGCTTCGCACCCTCACCCTTTGCGGACGAAGCACCTGCTCCCAAGTCGATAAGTCCCGAAGTTTTTGCGGCTGAAACTTTTGCGCCTGAACCTGCTGTGGTTGAGGTTGAAACAGCTGCGTGCAAGGTCGAATCGCAACTTGAAGGCAGTTTTGCTGAAAATTTTACCTTTGTTCCAGAACCCGGCAAGGAAGATTCGCAAGCTAAACCCGAAGAAACGGATGAGATAGTTACAAAGGAAGTCGCCGAGCGGGCAGTCCAGCTGGAGCTTGAAAACATCTGGCGTTTACTGTTGGCAAAGCCGACGTCAGAAGATCGCACACAATATTTGCGGGAAGCGGTCAATTACAGTGTCGAAGAAGATGAAAGCAGCAAACCCACTGCGGAATTCGATTTGTCGCGCATTCAACCTGCTGCTGAAGAATTCGATCCGCCAATAGCGACGGGTGCTGAAGCTCTGGAATTAGCATCGCAAATTACACAAGTTCTGCCCGTACCTGAGGGACAGGACTTGGCCGAACTGTCACGCTCCTTGTTGGACATGATGGCGTCTGGCAATGCCGCTGGACAACCCCAGGAGCGGGCGCTGGCAGCCGATACGCTGTTGCGTCTCGTGCCACGGCTTGAGTTGAAGCCCTTGATCATGCTGTCAAACCGTTTGGCCATGATGGATAATCCGCCCCACTTGCTGGCGGCCCGCCTGATCCGTGATCCGCGCGTTGAAGTGGCCGGTCCGTTGCTGGAAGATTGTCCTCACTTGACGGACAAGGATCTTGAATCTGTTGTGCTGGAAGGCGAACCAGCAAAATTGCGCATGGTCGCGCGCCGCCGCAAGTTGACGCGCCCCATCAGCGATGCCCTTATCAAGTCAGGCGACCCTTCTGTGGTGCTTACTCTGGTGCGCAACAAGGAAGCTGAAATTTCGCATGATGGTTTCCAGTCGTTGTTGGTTTTGTGTGAACGCAATGAGGAATTGCTGGCACCGCTGGCCACACGCCATGATTTTCAGGCCCCCAGTGCCTTTGAACTGTTTTGGTTAGCGCCTGCACAATTGCGTCGCTTTATCCTGTCGCGCTTCCTGACCGATTCAGAAACCTTGACCAAAATTCTGAAAATTACCATGGCGACACAAACTGAAGATGACGCGGAAGTCGAACCATTGAGCCAGCATGCACTACTCGAAGGACTTGAGCGGGCAGCACGTGGTCATATTGAAATAGCAGCGGAAGAACTCTCCGTCATCATGCAGGTCAGCACGGCTACGATGACGCGCATACTCGGCGATTTGCAGGGTGAAGCCATCGTCATCATGTTGAAGGCTGCCGGTTATCCTCGCAGTGCAGTCAGTGGACTTCTGAAACGGATGCAGGATGCAGATCTGCCGTTGATCACAAGAGATCGCGAAATCAGTGACTTGCAGACGATGTTTGAAACCATGTCTTTCAATAAGGCGCGCATATTGTTGACCTATTGGGATTGGGCCCAGGGCAAGACTGGCCCTTACGCACCTGTTCAGTGATCATTGCTGCGGCAACGAAAAATTAATTACTTCGACTCTTGCGGATCAGCTTTCAGCGATTCATAAAGGCGCTGCTTCGGTCATTTTGGCCGGATTGGATAGATGGGGCGGCAGTGGAACGGGGAACGGGCGCACAGGCGTTCCGGGCACAATTGATTGTGCCGGAGCAACGCCAACTCTATGACTACTGGCTGGAAATGGCATCGGCACATGCCATTCCGAGCAGGAGCGATATTAGCCCTGTGCGTTTGCCGCGGCTTTTGCCGGGCATAAGCCTGATTGATGTGCATTCCGATTTGAACCAGTGCCGGGTGCGCCTTGCGGGCACAAGGCTTCGGGATATTTATGATCGTGAAGTGACGGGCATGTTGGTGGGGGAATTGCCCTGCGGCAACAAGGCTGATTATTGGCAGGCGGCCTACCGGCGCACCATCGAGCTGGCTTTGCCCACGCAGGGCGTGGTGCGGGGGCCCATCGTCAACAAGGAACATGTAGTGCAATACTGGCTGAAACTGCCGCTGCGCACCACGTCAGACAGGGTTGGAATGGTGTTGTGTTACGATCATTTTGTGCCAGCTTCGGAACTTCTGCAGGAACAGGAAAGCCGCTCGATCCTGGCCTCCTAAAATAAGTATTGATTCCGTTCCAATTTTGTTCTAGAACTCTTTCCTAGAAGGAGTTGTTGAATGTTTGATACACCTGAACTGACCAAGGCCAAGGCCGCTTATTTGCCCGAAGATGCCACGTTTTTCTGGCGTTGCGGGCGTTGGGAGATGCATGTGCAGGGAGCCGTGGCCGCAAAACCCGTAGCGCTGCGCTATTCCAAAATGCTTGATGAATTGAAGCGGTTGGGCAGGCTTGAGGAAAAAGCGCCGGGATTGTTTCGCGTGGCGGGCGCCTTGTCGCAACCTGTATTCGACGGAGCGGAAAGTCCGCTGTTGCGTCTGAGCCTGATGAAGCAAAGCGATGGCAAGGCGGTTCTCGATACTGAACAAGTGCGGGCTGGCGAACGTTTGCGGCTGGATTATGAGCGGGCGCATCTTGGTGCGCGTGTGACCATGTCTTACGACGTGCAGTGCGGTTCAAGCGGACGGCAGGCGCAGTTCAGCGACAATCACATTGAAAAACTGAATGACGGCGCGCTTGAGGCGCGGGATAAATTGCACGAGGCATTGGAGTCGGTGGGGCCGGAGCTGTCTGGAATTCTGTTGCATGTGTGCTGCATGGCAGGTGGATTGGAACAGGCTGAGTTGCGGCTGAATTTGCCGCGGCGGGCAGGAAAAGCGGTGCTGCAATTGGCCTTGACGCGATTGGCGCGACACTATGGGTTCAAGACCACGCTTCGTCACGGCGGGCCTGCGAAAATAGGGCATTGGGCAGTGGGGGATTTCAAGCCGGGGCTTGGGGAACCACCGCTGCATCAGCTTTGATTCGTGCGACCATTGATGCCAGGCCATTTGATCTTTGTGGGGTGAGATGCTCTTTCAGGCCCAACGCCGCAAACAGTGGCACGGCATCAAGCTTCACGATTTCGTCGACCGTAAGCGGCGCATAAATCAGAAAGGCGATGGCGATCAGGCCCTTGACGATAAGGGCGTCGCTGTCGCCTTGCAGGGTAAGCTTTCCGTCTGCGGTGGGTGTGGAATAGATCCAGACTTGGCTGGCGCAGCCGTTGACTTTGGTGGCGCTGGTTTTCAGGACTTCGGGCATTGTGGGAAGGGCACGCCCCAGATCGATCACATGTTTGTAGCGGTCTTCCCAATCATCGAGATAAGAGAAGTCTTCGCGCAATTGTTCAAAG
>CAXTLE010000224.1:0-5345 GCA_964244855.1 uncultured Aestuariivirga sp.
AGGGTTATGGCCTGGGCTTTGGAGAGCCGCTGGCGATTTCGGCTGAACATGCCGAGGGGCTTGACGGGCTCTATGAAGTGCTGCGCCCCATCGTGATGGCGAAGACGCCTGATGTTCCCGATACCAATGTCGAGATTACCGAAGAAGAGTCCGACAAGGATTGGGAATACGATCCAAAGCGGCCTTTGCGCCTCGCCATCATCGGCCAGCCCAATGCGGGCAAGTCTACACTTGTGAATGCCATGCTCGGCGAAGAGCGGATGCTGACCGGGCCGGAAGCAGGTATCACGCGCGATGCGATTTCGAGTGCGTGGAACTGGCGTGGTCGCGACATCAAGCTGTGGGATACAGCAGGCATTCGCCGCAAATCCCGCGTGCAGGAAAAGATCGAGAAAATGTCGGTGTCCGACGCCATGCGCGCCATTCGCTTTGCCGAATGTGTTGTGGTGTTGATTGACGCGACGCTGGATATCGAACGCCAGGATTTGACGCTGTCGGATCTCGTGGGCCGTGAGGGCAGGGCCGTTGTGATTGCGCTGTCGAAATGGGACGCTGTTGAAGACAAACAGAAAGTTCTTGCCGCCTATAAAAGCAAGCTTGAAGACGTGCTGCCGGAAATTCGCGGCGTGACGCTGGTCACGTTATCGGCCATTCGCAACAAGGGCATTGACGGTTTGATGAAAGCTGTGACTGAGGCTGACAAAAAGTGGAACGCCCGTGTCACCACATCGAAGCTCAACCGCTGGCTGGAAGGCGCGGTTGAACGCAATTCCCCACCCGCACCGGGCGGTCGCCGCATCAAGATCCGCTACGCGACACAAGCCAATGCACGACCACCGACGTTTGCGATATTTGGTAATCAATTGAAGAAATTACCGGAGAGTTATTTGCGCTATTTGACCAACGGTTTGCGCGAGGCGTTTGATCTCAACGGCACGCCCATCCGGTTCAGTCTGCGTGGCGGTGGGGATAATCCTTACGATACGAAGAAGTAAGGGACCTCATCAGCCCTTCGGGCAGCTTCTCCAGGGGAGAAGCGACTCGCATTGGGACTTCCCCGAACTCTCATCATTTAGGGAGGACGACCAACCAGTCGCTTCTCCTCTGGAGAAGCTGCCCGAAGGGCTGATGAGGTCCCTACATCAAAACTGCTTGAACAGCCCCTTCACATCATATTTCCAAACCCCGCCATTGTCGGTGAAGTCTTCAAGGCACATTGCCACCATCTGCGCTGAAACATTTTCCGGCGTCGGCAGGGTTTCCGGGTCTTCGCCCGGCATGGCTGTTGCCCGCATTTTCGTGCGGGTGGCACCGGGGCTGAAACAGTTTACCCGCATGTTGGTGGTGGCTACTTCGCCGGCGTAGGTTCGCACCAAGGCTTCCAGTGCTGCTTTGCCGACGGAGTAGGTGCCCCAATAGGGGAAGCATTTCTGGGCGAGACCTGATGTCACAAAAATGGCGCGGCCGGCGGGTGCGGCTTGCAGAAGCGTGTCCATGGAGCGGATCAGGCGATAATTGGCCGTGAGATTGGTGGCCATGGCGTCGTCCCAGACTTTAGGATCGACATGGGCCAAGGGTGTGAGTTTGCCGAGAGTGCCCGCATTGCCGACGAGCACGTCGAGTTTTTTCCATCGCTCAAAAATCGCTGCCCCCAAACGATCGATAGCCTCGTAATCGGTGAGGTTCATCGGCACCAGTGTGGCTGTGGAGCCTGTGGCTTTTACCGCGTCATCCAGCTCTTCAAGTCCGCCGCGTGTGCGGGCGGTGGCGATGATGTGTGCGCCCTCTTTGGCCAAATGCAGTGCAGTCGCATAGCCCAAGCCACGGGACGCGCCGGTGACGAGGGCCACCTTGCCTTCGAGTCGTTTCGTCATGTTCAACCAGCCTCAGCCAGAAGCGACAATTGCTGCTTGGCGCTTTCGCCAATGAGATCGGTGATCCGGGTTGGATATTCGCCGGTGAAGCAATGGTCGGTAAATTGTGGGCGTGAATTGTTGCGGCCTTCATAGCCCATGGACTTATAAACACCATCGACGGACAGGAAGGACAGTGATGTCACGCCGATGAATTTGCGCATTTCCTCCAGCGTGTGGGTGGCGGCCAAAAGCGATTTTTCTTCGGGCGTGTCGATGCCGTAATAGTCCGGATGTTTGATGGGAGGCGACGCGATGCGCATGTGCACTTCGGTGGCGCCAGCGTCATACATCATCTGCACGATTTTCACTGACGTGGTGCCGCGCACCACTGAGTCATCTACGGGCAGGATCCGCTTGCCCTTGACCACGGCGCGGTTGGCATTGTGTTTTAGCTTTACGCCGAGCGAGCGTATGGTTTGGGTGGGTTCGATGAAGGTGCGGCCCACATAGTGATTGCGGATGATGCCGAGTTCGAAGGGAACTTTCATCTGCTCGGCATAGCCCAAGGCAGCGGGCACGCCTGAGTCGGGGATGGGGACGATCACGTCAACATCAGCAGGCGATTCGAGTGCGAGTTGGCGGCCCATTTGTTTGCGGACATCATAGACTGAACGGCCACCAAGAATGGAGTCGGGACGCGAGAAGTAGATATATTCGAAAATGCAGGGGCGGGCGGGCTGGCGGGGAAATGGCCAGTGGCTTTCAATGCCATCTTCCGAAATCACTACGACTTCGCCGTTTTCAACTTCGCGCACGAAGGTGGCGCCGATGATGTCGAGCGCACAGGTTTCGGAACAGAGGATGTAGGAGTCGTTGAGCTTGCCCAACATCAGCGGGCGAATGCCTAAAGGATCGCGGGCACCGATCAGCTTTTTGTTGGTGAGGCAGACCAGCGCATAGGCACCTTCGAGGCGGCGCAGGGCTTCGATGTAGCGGTCGATGAGTTTGGGTTTTTGCGCGCGTGCCACGAGATGCAGAATGACTTCGGTGTCGGAGGTGGATTGGCAAATGGCACCTTGCGAGATCAGTTCTTTTCTTAACGTCAGGCCATTGGTCAAGTTGCCGTTGTGGGCGACGGCGAAACCGCCTGCTGCGAGTTCGGCAAACAAGGGCTGCACATTGCGAAGGATGGTTTCGCCAGTTGTGGAATAGCGCACATGGCCGAGTGCGGCTTGGCCCTTGAGACGGTCGATCGTGGCGGCCGATGAGAAGTGATCACCCACGAGCCCCATGCGGCGTTCGGAGTGAAAACGGCCTTCGTTGTAAGACACGATGCCTGCAGCTTCTTGTCCGCGGTGCTGCAGGGCGTGCAGGCCGAGTGCTGTGAGGGCGGCGGCATCAGCGTGGCCGTAAATGCCAAACACGCCGCATTCTTCACGCAGCGTGTCAGCATCCAGATCGAAGTGGTTGATATCACTCATGGGCTTGTATTTGCCCCGTCAGCTGGTTTGGGGGGCTGGGTTTGGCCCTCGACCAGATTGTCGAGGCCTTGGGTCTGTCCGTTGGAATATCCAACCTCACCGGGCGCAGCTGGAGTGACAGCGCCTTGCGGGTTTGTAATCGTCGACTTGGTCAAATTCTGGGCCGCGTCAGGCGAGACTTTGGCGATGACACCCACAAGCGCATTGCTGACCTTTTGAATCACAGGAAGAGATTGTGCATTGCGAATCCAGTCTTCCTGATTTTCAGGCGGCTGCAACCAGCCGTAAAACAGGTAGGCAATTGATACCAGCACGAGGCCACGGAGCAGGCCGTAGAACAGACCCAAAGTGCGGTCAAAAGCGCCGGCGGATGAATCCACCACCCGGTCTGATATTTTGACTGAGATGATCGAGACAATGATCAGCGTGATAATAAAGGCCACGGCCCCCACGGCGATTTGCGCGAGGATCGGCTTGTCAACATAGGGTGTGACGAGATCGAGCAGCTGCTTTTGCTGAATGGCAAAGTAAGCCGCCACTGCCGCCGCTGCCCAGGCCATGAGCGAGAGCACTTCGCGGGTGAAACCGCGCGACAAGGCCAGAATACCAGACACCAACATGATGCCGATGAGAATGAAGTCGAGAAGTTGGAAGGGCATGATGGTCCCTGAATTGGTTTTTCGAAGCCCTTATAGGCAGGAATGGACCGGGGTGCCAGTGTGGAATGCGAGTTGTTACGCTATCCGCCGTAACCCCTTCGACCGCGATGCCACCCAGGCCACCACATCGGCCACCGATTCCATCGATTTCGTCGTTAATCCCTTGACCGAGGGTGTTTCACCCGCCATCGCAATTACCGCCTCGGTCAGCCCCAGTTTCTGTGCTTCCTTCAACCGCGCCTCGGTTTGCCCGACAGGGCGAATGGCACCTGACAGCGCAATTTCCCCGAACAGCACTGTGCCATGCGGAATAATCGTGTCGGACATGGAGCCTAAAATCGCCGCTGCCACAGCCAAGTCCGCCGCCGTTTCCTTCAACCGCAAACCGCCAGCCACGTTCAAATATACATCGTGCTGGGATAACGACACACCCGCCCGGGCTTCCAACACGGCGAGAATCATGGCGAGGCGATTCGAGTCCCAGCCCACCGTGGTGCGGCGCGGTGTGCCGAGCGGGGAGGGTGATACCAATGCCTGCACCTCCACCAGCAAAGGCCGCGTGCCCTCAACGCCTGCAAACACAGCTGTGCCGGGGGCAGGGCGTTCGGATTGGCCCATGAACAGGCGTGACGGGTTGGTGACTTCTTTCAAGCCGCCGTCAGACATTTCAAATACGCCGATTTCGTCGGTGGCACCGAACCTGTTCTTGACGGCGCGCAAAATCCGGAACTGGTGGCCGCGATCACCTTCGAAATACAATACCGCATCAACCAGATGCTCGACGACTTTAGGGCCTGCAATCTGGCCATCTTTCGTCACATGGCCGACGAGCAAAACGCAGGTGCCCTTTTGCTTGGCAAAGCGCACCAGCGCCTCACAGCCCGCCTTCAATTGCGACACGGTGCCCGGTGCAGCCTCGATGACGGGCGACCACAGCGTCTGGATCGAATCGATGACCACAATGGCGGGCGGGCCTTCTTCGTTGAGCGTGGCGATGATGTCGGAGGTATTGGTTTCAGCCGCCAGCAACACAGGCGCATCGGCCAGCCCCAAACGCTCTGCCCGCAAACGAATCTGCGCAATCGCCTCTTCGCCGGAGACATAAACCACACGCTGGCCCTTCAGCGCCATTGACGCCAGTGCCTGCAACAGCAAGGTGGACTTGCCAATGCCCGGATCGCCACCAATCAACACAGCAGAGCCCGGCACAAAACCACCCCCCGCCACCCGGTCCAATTCCGGCATGCCAGTGGTAATGCGGGGAGGAGCCGCACTGTCCCCCTTCAGGCCAACAAGCCGCGTGGGCCGACCCCTCGGCAGCGCTTTCCCCTTGGCGCCCGAAGCCGGAG